>CAYZMZ010000041.1:703-7535 GCA_964479655.1 uncultured Planctomycetaceae bacterium | reverse complement strand
ACGCTTTTTTCGCTCATGGGGCATTTTTGCGTAACGATTTCCCGACCGCCTAAAACGCCTTCTTCTGTTTTGCGAATAACCGAATTTTTTAACGACGCGGCTTTTTCTGAATCGGCGGTATCCAACGCGCCTTTATCCGCAATTTTGGCATGCGCCGGATTATAGGAAACCGGAACGCTTTCGGGTTTGTTGATTCCGAAAATCGCCTGTTCGCTGTCTCCTGAAACATCTTCCAGAATTTCCGATTTATAAATCGTCGGCTGCGAATCGTGCTCGATTCGTCGTTCAGTTTCCATTTGGCAGTCGGACAGTTCAACCGTCGTTTTTACAGTCGCTGAATCTACCCACGGAGCGATTAAATCGGCTATTTTTTGATTCCAAAACTTTTCTGCTGTCAAACGCTTATTCAAAGCGGGGTCTTTAATTCGATCGGTAAGATAAGCCGCCGTATCTTCCTGAATAGCCGCTGCAACCACGCCGCTGGAGGAATAGTAATTCCCCGTTCGGGTATCGACAACAACGACGTTTTCGGGCTTCAATCCTGCTACAGAGTTTGCCGTAAGCAGCTGAATGGATTTCACTTGAGCGTCTGAAAGCGATGTATCTTGCCGGGTTTTTAGACTAATAGAAGCGCGAACGAGCGTTTGCGGATTCAATCCGCCTTTTTTTTCGGTGTCCCATAAAACCGCAGCCGACGAAATGCCTTCCATGGAGTTGATTATATCGGCTAACGCCTTTTGCTGACCCGCTTTAACCTTCAGATTTCTTAATTCAGGAGAATCGAAAAGGGAAATATCGGACGTTGCCTTTTCCAAATAATTACCTAATTCTTCCGGTAAAACGCCGGATTCGGATAAGGCGGCGATATACGTACCGCGTAAAGGCGCGGGAACTTCCAGTCTTTGATCGACAACTAAGTAATCAGTCAGGCTTTTATGAGCTAAAGCGGTTTCTATGGACATCAGTTGGCTGGAAGAGAACTGCTTTCCGTCGAACAGCGCGATTCGTTCACCTGAATACGGTGTACTGTGAATAAAAAGACCGATTACCCCTGAAATAATTAGCAATATCATCGCCATTAATATTATAGGGGGAGCAATACGACTTGAAAAAAGCCGGGAAAACATATTGATATTTGAAACGGGTGAGGACATAATTTTAATGAACGGTTTATTTTATACTCCGATTGTTATACGGCTTCCCCTTGAATTTTTCCGGTTTATATTTTCATAAACCAGTCGTTTCATTTTGCTATATTCAGCAAAACAAGGATTTAGCCCAATTTATGGGGCGAAATCAAGTCAACGTCAAGAGGAAAATTCAAGTTGTCATAGTATATTACTGTGACCGCGTAATTTCCCCGGTTTGTAATTGGATAAGTCAGATAAAAATTGACGTTCGCAAACAATAATCGGGAAAATTCACACACAATTACTGTACGATACATAATTTTTTGGTTTTTTACCATAGCAATTTTGTATTTTTTTGCTATTTCCCTATAGAAACATCTGAATTAAGTATTATACTATTACCAGATGATTGTTTTCCACAACGCCGTTTTGATTTCCGCCCAATAAGCGAAATTATACTGGTTTTTATCAATTGGAAGTAAAATGAAACGGTTTGAAGCAGCTGGAAACGGCGATATTTGATTTTATAAACCAGAAATTTCAAGTTAAAGCGATATACATACAAGTTAGAGCGATATATAGTAGGATATAGTAGAATATATGTTATACAGAGATATGTTATATAAGATAAAATCCATGCGGACGAAATTCGTTCTTGCAGTTGGACTGCCGTTGATGGTCTTTTTCTGCATAATGGCGTTTATGGAATACCATTATGGAGTCGGCTCGTCTATAGGTATGATTCGCTCTCATATAATCGCCTCAACAGAAAATACCGCCATTCAGCTGGACACAATTTTTATCAAAAACTCCCAAATTGCCCAAAGTAACGCAGATTTCTTACGAGCGTTTCCCCAGTTAGCGACGGATAAGAATATTGAAAAGGGAATTTTACAGGTACTAAAAGCGACAATTGACGAACCAGGCGAAAATCCTGAAGTTTTCGGACTGGCGGCTGCAATCGTTCCCAGTTCAGAGGATCAAGACCCTCAAGCAGATTCTTCCGATAATTCAGACGGATTTATCAGACCCCATTTATCGCCTTATGTTTGGCGTGATGTTGTCAATCCCGATAAAATCCAAGAAACGGATTTAACTTTCCAAGGGGGTATTTATTATTCTCTGAAGCATTGGCGCGAATCCCTCTGGTACAGCGTCCCGTTTCAAACGAAGTCCGAGTACTGGTCTCCCCCCTATATAGACCAAACGCCGGGTTTAGAAGACGTTGAAATGGTTACCTTCAGTACTCCGGTAATCATCAAAGACCAATTGCGTGCCGTTTGTACGGTAGATATTGCGCTAAAACAGATTCGAGAAATGGTCGGTAAAATCATCCCGCCGTCCGGATTCCTGGTTTTGGTAACTCCAGACGGACAAATGATTTATCACCCCAAATACACGCATACCAAGCCTATAGAGCAAGTATTGGAAACTCCGTTTGGAGAGCATGTAGAAATCCGTCCAGAAGATTTGGGTAAAATTCACTCATTAATTAAAAATCATCAGTCTGGCTTGCTGGAAATATACCCTCAGCACAATAATAATTATCGATTTTGGTGCGTTTGTCAGCCGATTCCCTCAACCGGTTGGTCGGTAATTCACATTTCTTCCGAGGAGGATATTTTACGTCCGGTAACCAACACGTTTCATAGACAATCCATTGTATTTTTGTTTATTTTGATAATAACGTTGCTGATTATTTCGCTTGTCGCCTCGATGGTAACCAAGCCGTTGAGAAAGATAGATCGCGCGGCCGAGCATATAATCGAGGGCGATTTTTCGATTCGCGTTCAAGACGTTCATTCGCAAGATGAGGCGGGGCGATTGGCTTTAACGTTCAATCACATGCTTCAAACTCTCAAAGACACCGTAGACCTAAAGGCGAAGGAATCCGCAGCGAGAAGAACGATTGAAGGCGATGTTACACGCGCTCGGGAAATTCAGAATCGAATGCTGCCCGCTCCCAATTCTCTGGCAAAACATCGGGAATTTCAGATTGCCGGCGTTAATTTACCCGCTCGATTTGTGGCTGGCGACTTCTACGATTACTGGATGTTAGACGAACAAACCATGGTTTTGCTCATTGCCGACGTTTGCGGAAAGGGAATGCCGGCGGCGATGTTTATGGCTATGTCCGGGACGATTATCCGCGGAGTTACCTTTGCGGATAAATCGCCGTCTTATTCGCTCCAGAGAATGAACGAAATATTGAATCATTCCAACGATCAGATGTTTGTAACGATTTTTTACGCTCATTACAATATAAAAACCGGGCACATGATATATGCCAACGGAGGTCATTTACCGCCGGTATTGAGGAAATCGAACGGAGAAACGATTGAATGCCCGCTTCCGTTCGGCTATCCGGTGGGGATTATTCCCGACGCCCGATTTGAGCAAAGCGAGTTAGACCTTGCGCCCGGTGATATGCTGTGCATGTTTACCGACGGCGTTTCCGAGGCGACGGCAGACCAACAGGGCGAAAAGGAACTCTTTGGAGCCGCTCGTATTTGCGATTTTATCGATAAAGAAGGGGCGGTTACTCCCGAAAAGCTATGCGACGACCTGGCTAAAGTAGCGGATTCATTCCGTCAATCCGAGCGTCAGGACGATATTACCGTTTTAACCTTAAAACGCTCTGAAGACGTTTGAACGGGGGGAAAATCGCCGACAAGGGGATTTTCGCCCGGCGGGGACGGAGAACGTTTACGTTTGTATACGCCCTACCTCTAAAGGCGTAAAGACCCCGCCCCCCAATCCAATGCGGTATTCAAAATTCCCCCCTTATATTCCCCTCTTCGTGCTCCTTCGTGTCTTCGTGCCTTCCCGTAAAATTGCCTTTACAACGATAAATCAACGTTCTGGCAACCGGCGGTAGCCGAACAGGGAACCCCGCCTTGGGGGTCGCAAAGCTAAGGCTGGGGAAATTCGATTACTTGACCATCCGCACGCAGTCGAGCAGACAGCTTTTCATATGAAACGTCCTGAACGGGGCAATTATCGTCCAGCGACAGGCACGCTGCTGTGGCGGCTGACTGACCGAGAATCATAAATACCGGCTCCATGCGAATCGATCCGTAGGCGATATGTGAACAGGAAACGCAAACGCTTACCAGCAGATTTGTACATTCGTCTTTTTTCGGAATCAGAGTTCCGTAATCAATCGGATACGGTGCACCGGGCGAAACTTGAACGTCGCCCTCGTTCATGCAAAACGCCTTGCCGTCGGGAGAAAATACTACATGACGCTGGGTATGATGACTGTCCATATTATACGAGCCGAAACCAACCGGGCAAGGGGACTTGGCAACGCGCCGACAATTCAGTTCAGTATGTACAAAATCGCTTACCATCCGTCGTCCTTCCCGTACGTAAATCTTATGTCCGAAATGCCGCGTATCGGAAAACTCGTCCTTCGCCAATCCCCAGTCGGCGTATTGTTTGCGTAGATGTTCCGGAACACGCGGATCGTTCTGCAAAGTCCACATCAATCCCTGCTGCCAGTTTTCGTGCTCTAAACAGATTTCCACTCGACGGGCGTCCGATGCACACAGATAATCGTAATTTCCTCCAATATAATCATGCGAAACCGGACCGCCGTTGTTGGTATCGGTTTTCAGATTCGGCATCGGAGAATTGATCATCAAAGTGCTTTGTCCTGCGTTAAGTGAACGAATATAAATCTCGTAATCAAGCGGATTATAATTTTTCGGCTTGCTAAACGGTACGCGATTTTCCGGAACTTTGGTCATACAAAGACGGTAGCAATACGCCTGTAATTTTGTATCAGCCGTTCCATCGGGAGTATTTGAGGCGGGATTAACCATCGGCAACAACCCGGAATCGGGATTACCCGGCTGAACATACGGATCGACTCCAGCGGGAAATTGATGATAGCGGGCGTTGCCCACTTGAGTTCCGTTGAGCGTTTCTCCATACTGCTGGTTTGCCTCGCGTCCGACGGTAAAACTAACTCCCGCGTGAGCCATCAGGTCGCCTTCGTAGGTGGCGTCGATAAAACGTTTGCCGTAAAAGCGTGAGCGTTTCCCCTCGCGCAGGGTTTCAATCGCTCGAATTTCCGTTCCTTCTTTTATTACGCCGTTTGTTTTCCCGGAGCGGTCCAAGTACTCGCCCCGAGCCACGGGAATCTTGTACTCGCGCACAAAATCCTCGAAAATTCCTTCGGCGGCATGGGGTTCAAAAACCCACACGGTTTTCGTTTTGAAGTCAAATCCGCGTCCTCCCTGACCGGGTATTTCGAGATTGGGCGCCTTCGCCCACGTCCAGGATTCTGGTTTCTGATAATAAACCCAAAGGCGATGATAGAACTCGCGGGACAGACCTCCAATAACCGCTCGATTTCCGCTGTCCGTCGCTCCCAATCCAGCAGAGGACAAACCTCCAAGATGAACGTCTGGACAGACGATTATTGCACGCTTGCCCATCTGTACCGCCTGTACTGCGGCGGTAATCCCCCCTGAGGTACCTCCGTAAATAACAACGTCGTATACTTCGTTTGAAGACGATTCTGCCGCCAAGACAGCAGGCTTTAACGGTATCAGTAAAAGAAATAAAAATGAAATCGCACTTACCCACCCGGGCAACGACAGTAAAATTCGTCTTAGACGCATAATATCTCCTGTATCTAAAGGAATGACAGAACGAAAAAACTGAACTGTAATCCCTATTGTACAAGGAAGAAGATTCAATGTCAACCGTCTTGCCGATTATTTTTGAGGTATTCTCCGTTTGACTTGAATTTTTGAGAAACCCGAGATAATTTCACTTGCTTTTACTCCCCCGTTCTTTGCGTGCGGAGTACCGTCAAAAAAATGTCCCGTTCGGATTTATACTATGATTACGTGATTTCTCCTCTTGACGTTGTTTTGATTTTGCCCGCACGGAATCAAACACCCCCTTATTTTATTGAGGGGGGCGAAATAAAACGCCTGCGGTTTGTTATGCAAACCGGGAAAAGTCAAGTGGAACCAGTATATTAGCATAAATCAGCACGGGACAAAACATCGCATCAAAGACAATCAGAGCAACGCTACGGGTACATAACGTATATCGGCGTTACGCTCTATTGACAAAACTCAACGGGAATAACGCTTGCGCGGGATAAACCATAAACCCGCCGCGCCTATTATAAGCAGAATCCATGTTGACGGCTCGGGGACATTTGAATTTACATAATTCCCGATAGTTAAATTTGTGTTGTATAAATCATTGAATCCGGCAATACCAAAATTCGTAACGTTCTTACCGTCCTCGCCCAGGGTTAGCCCCGACAAAAACAAAACGTTGCTATCAACGGTTACGTTATATCCTGAAGTTTCATTTAACCAATCCGCTAATAGGGACATCGTGTCTTCATCGGCATCCCCCTCGATTTGCATGGCGGCGGAAAAGCTGTCGTTCGCGTTACCGGTGATTAAAGTCATGCCGGTTTCGGTACTATTGCCTAAAATTGAGGCTAACCCCATGTTTACCGCCGAAGTGGGAAGCGAAGATTCTAACAAGGAAACATAAACAGAGTTACCCTCATTTTTTATTTCCCAGCCGTTGGTTATGGAGGTTGAAGCAGGATTCCAGGTAAGAGCTCCATTGGAGGTAAGAATCGACTGATTTGAGATGCCATTCAGCGAAAGGAAACCGTCAACGGTCATGTCTACGGCAACATTACTGTTGATCAACGCATT
>CAYZMZ010000041.1:0-693 GCA_964479655.1 uncultured Planctomycetaceae bacterium | reverse complement strand
CTTAAGTTGAGAAAGCAACGTGCCATCCGTGATATTATCCAGCGTCCCGATAGAATAGTTCAAGTACCCGGTTGAATTAAAATTAGCGGTATTACCTTGAAAACTGACGTTCGGTCCAATGACGTTTAGTTGTGATCCCTTACCTATACTATCCAGATTTGTTCCAGCATAAGCGGTTATGGTTCCGCCGGAAAGGTTTACAATTGACTTGGCACTGCCATTTGCGGAAATTCGGAAATCACCGTTCCCCCCTTCTCCAATTATCAGCGTTCCGCCTGTCATGTTAAACGTACAGGTTGGATTGGTTCCTGAAGCGGACTGCCCCATTGAAAACCACATTGTATCAATCGTCCCTCCTGCTTTCAGATTGACAATTGACCCTTGTCCATCGTTAGCGTCGGTTCCACAGATAACCAAGTTTCCCTTTCTATTCTGATTATACGTGCCTGTTCCGCTGACCGTCATGATTGCCGCCGAACCGCTTGAACCAATTGAAAAATCGGAATTAGACGCATTGACCGTTCCGCCGGAGATGTTCAACGTTCCTGAGGCACTGGCTACATTGCCAACAGAAACAGAACTTGACGTGGTAAATGTTCCGCCGGATATGTTCAACGTTCCTGAGGAATTGGTTCCATTGCCGATATAAACAGGACCCGTTGCGGTAAACGTCGATGCCTTATATCCGCCTTC
>CAYZMZ010000040.1:6054-13681 GCA_964479655.1 uncultured Planctomycetaceae bacterium | reverse complement strand
GTAATAGAAGTGCCTTGACCAGTTCGGGTAGCCTCAATTGTTATAGATTTATCAATCGTAAGCATACCAGATAATTTAATTGTGCCGTTGAGGGACGAATCAAATGTAATTATTCCTCCAGATGCGGCATGAGAAATAGCCTCCCGGATTGACGTTAATCCATCATCCGCCACCGTATCGTTTAGCGTCGTAACGACTGTTGAAGTTTGGGATTCAAGAGTCGTAATTTCGGTCGGGTTCGATGTGGTGCTGTTATAATTTGGTTCAGACCAGACAATAACCTGGAACTGATAATTAGTAAATTCATTCAGGTCTGAAATTGTTGCACTATAGGTATTTTCGGATAAATTCAGTGTGTCGTTATAGTTTGTCCAATTTTCTTCGGACGATTGCTTATATTGTAGCGTATACTGCGCCGTATTACCCGTATAAATAGTAACAGGAGACCAGCTGATTGCTGCCGAAGTATCAGTAATCGATTCAATAGTAAGTGCAGGAGCGGAAAGAGTACCTTTATTGATGATCAAATTTCCTTGCTGATAAACGGTAGTATAACCAGATTTCTCAGCTTTAACGTATACAGTATATGTACCTGCATCAGTGTATTTATGATTTGCAGAACTATAGTTTATGCCATCAGTGCTATATGTGACTGTTGGTGTTTCGGAGCCGCTTGGGCTAATATAATACGACATCTGACGTGAACCGCCATTATAATTATAAGTATTGTTATCAACATTAATAGACAACTCTATGGTGCCGAAAACGGTTGTCGCAGTAACTCCGGTTGACCAGTTAGAATTAGAATAATTGCCGCTGGCAACGCCCTGAATTCTGAAGTAATACGTTGATCCCGGATTCAAATTTATTATCGATGCCGATGTTTGATCCGAATTGACCTGAACGAAGGAATAATTCGTAAAATTAATATCTGTTCCGTATTCGATAGTATATCGATCTACATTTAAAATAGCTTTCCAACTCAAGTTAATCTGTGTTGTATTTACAGAATTGATTGTCAACGAAGGCACGGACACTTGCGCTGATGTGATTGAAACGTTTTCGGTGATTGTACTTTCGGATAAAACGTAGTTTGCTGCCGCACTTCCGGTAAGCGTTCCGCTGGTAATTGATGCGGTTTTGCTTGTTTCGACATTAGGGTTGTTAAAAGAACCGGTAACCGAGTTCAAGGTAATCTCATCGGTACCAATCAGACCTGCGAAATTGATATTAGATATATGTGATAAATTCAGACCATCTGTCCCATCGTATACTTTTGTAATTGTTGCAGAGCTGATTGAAACGGATTTCGGTTCAATAATCAACGCGGCATCAAGATTCAGGTCGCTGTATCCGTCGCGGCTTACGGTTACGGAATAATTGTATGTTCCGGCATTTGTTTGCCCCATGTTAGTATCTGTAAGACTAACGCCGTTGAGTGAAACCGTATAGGTGCAATCAGTCAAATCACCGTCCAAAATAAGTGATTGTACATTTCCATTATAGGTAACCGTTTTATTCTCCAGGCTAATACCTGAAATTGTTCCGTACTCAATTCGTTGTGTTAAATCAATGGTATATTGTCCCAACGAGCCGTAGTCCGAATAATCTCCGTTGGAATATTTCTCATCCGTCGGAGTGCCTTTGCCTTCGCCTGAAACGACTATATAATACGTCTGTCCTGTTAATACTTCCACGGTAAACGTTTCCGTTAAATTAGCATCGGAATTTGCGGTGTTGAGATTGGTGGTTAAATCAGAGGACAAATAGACATCTATATGCGTATTTAGATTGGTAATATTCGTTTCTCCGCCGATTGTAATCGTATATTCACCGGGCGAATCAATTTTATACCAGTCGTAATCTTTGCTGTAAGTGGTTGTCGATGAGCTGCTGATTATTCCCGAGGCGATAATTCCGGTTGCGGAAACGTCCAATACGATTGCCGTTTCGGCAGAATTATCAGCGTCCGTTTTGAAATTCAGGTATGTATTGATGGCTGCCAGCTGGTCTTGTAACACTTCGGTTGTACTACCGTCTGAAACCGCTCCGTAATAGCTGCCGTCTGTCCACTGAGTTACTGTTTGATTGTATCCCGCTCCCATAATTGGAGCCCAGCCGCTGGTTCCGTTGTAATATTCTAATTCTCCTGATACAACGGACGAACCGCTATGAGTTAATCCTAGCGTATGACCGGTTTCGTGGGAAGCGGCTTCCGCTATATTTTTAGCCGAATTGCCCAAACTGTCTGAAAAAACGAAGGCTGGCTGGTAATTTAGACTAGTATGGTCGTAAACTCCCACATAGGCGATACCACCCGCAGACACGCCCAACACTCCAACTGACGAACCGCCAATAGCAACACGCATCCCGTATTTTGTATCGGAGGTGCTCGTTTTGCCAATATTATCCAAACTGGTAAATTCGGTGGTTACGTCCACATCAAACGGAGCGTAATCCTCCGATACGGATTTCCAAATGTAATATATGTCCTTTGCTGATAATTCGTCCAAACAAGAGGGCGAAACAATTACTTCGCCGTAACTCGTGTTCCAGCTCGTACCAACGGTAATATGACCATTGAAATCCAGGTAGATTGTTTTAGTATTCGGGTCTGTTGCCCAATCTGATTTGGAATGCAGGGTAAAGACGTTCGTATCGGTCGTTGAATCTCCATTGGTATCGACAAGATAATTTGTACTTGTTAAATCAAGCGCGGGAATCGTTGCGGTAAATTCATTTGACCAGTTTGAATCAGTAGACGTTTGATATTTGTATTTTATCGTTGTTCCAGGAATCAAGGTAAGATCGTAGTTTGACGCTCCGGCTATCGTTTCTGTATACCATGAGGAATAGGTTGTTCCGTTTATCTGATCATTGACAAACTGATAGGTGAAATTATAATCTGTTGCTTCTCCGACGTTTTCCCAATCAATTTGGAATGTCGAACCGAAAATTGTAACCGCCGGCTCTAAATAGGCAGCGTTTACAATCAAGGCGGTGGCTGTTGTTCGGGCGGTTGTAATAGCAGAACCTTCGGAATCAACCAAAATATAATTAGCCGCTAATCCGTTGGTTCCGTTTGTCAAATTAACAGCGAAATTGGCGTACTGATAGCCCGCTTCGGAGGATTCAAACGTTCCGTTGACCGCGTTGAGTGTTAGGTCTTCACCCGAAACTACCCCAGATAGAGTAAAACTGTTCAGCGTAGCAGAGGTATCTCCGCTAACCCAATTCTTACTGTTAGCCCAAAGCGACGCTATTGTAACTTGTGCCTGTTCGATTGTATAATTACCGGATACGGAATAATCGTCATATCCATCAGCCTTAAATATGATTGTCAGCGCATAGGTACCCGCATTTTTTATCTGCGGAAAAGAATCGGTGGTTGTACTGCCATCGTATGTAACTGTATAGGTATATGCAGGGGCACCTGTACGAGCGTTAATTACGGGAGTCAGGTTTTCTCCAGAGTACGTTGCAGACCAATCGGTTAAATATAAGGTGTCTTGTAAACTGCCTGAAGCTGCGGTTGTTACAGAAACCGTTGTTGACCAGTCGGAATTTTGGTAATCTTCCGAATTAGCCTCGCACATCGCCCGAACCCGGAAGTAATACGGTGTATTCGGCGACAGACCGGTAAGAGCCGCCGAGGTCTGATCGGCAGAATATGTTTGAGATATTGTTGACGATCCGGAAAAATCAGAGGCTGTCGAGTATTCCAGCGTATAACCGAAATTGGTGACCACAGACCAGGAAATAGTCAGGGAATCAGACAGCACTTCAGTCGGATTATTCAAAGTCGGCTGATTCATTTTAATTAACGGCTGATATTCGTACGCTCCGATATCAACTATACTATTGTATGTACGAACACCAATTCCGGATAAATCGTGGGTTAGGTTCAAATTGTCAACATAGGTGTTATTTCCCGCGTCTTTCAGAACGGAGGTTTCCGTCAACCGGTAGTTGGGCGTATTGGAGAGCTTCCCGTCCGAATCAAAAGCTGGGGTGATTTTAAATCCCGCATTCGCAGCGGTAACAGACGTATTGCCTGAGCCGAATGTTGCCCCGTAAAACGTTCCGTAGCAACAATAATTAAACGTTGACGTTCCCCCTGCATCTCCGTACAAGTCGCTTACCGATGAATAGCCGGCGTTTCCTGTTATAATGGAATTATAAGCGTTCAAAGTACCCCAGTTTGCGACACCTCCGCCATAACCTGACGTTCCCGCCGAATTTCCTGAAACTGTACTGCTGTATATGTGTACCGTACCATAACTGTAAATTCCAGCACCATTTGTTGCGGAATTATTGGCAATTAAGCTGTTGGAAATTGTAGCATTGGCATAAACAGTTAATGCCCCTCCGTCTGCCGCGTTATTTCCAGAAATAGTACAGTTGGTGATTATTGTTGTTGAATCTGTATAAGCCCAAATTCCGCCAGCCGTTCCGGAGGTCGTATTGTTTAGGATTTGACAGTCGGTTAGGGTTAGAACGTCATTGTTTATGATCGCCCCTCCATTACCTGTTGAGGTATTATTGGCAATTGAACTGTTGGAAATAGTTGTATTGGCATCATTGTAAATCGCCCCTCCGTTTGCCGCCGTATTACCGGAAATTGTGCAGTTTTCCAGCGTTAGATTTCCTCCGTCCCAAACGCAGACCGCGCCGCCTGTTTCCTCTGTATAGGTGTAACTATTTGTTGTATAATGTCGATGATAGCCGTTTCCGTTTATCATGTTCAAGCCCTTAACCGTAACATCGGTTGAGGAAACGCTTAATATCCCCGTTACGCTATTTCCATCAAGAGTAATATTTAATCCCGTGGCGTCAAGAGTTAAAGCCTGAGAAATTTCGAGGTCTCGCTCGGAAAGCGTAATCGTCCCGTTGGCAAGATTGGCGTTAAAAGTAATCGTTCCGCCTGCTGAGACCGAGGAAATAGCGTTTTGCAGGGCGCTTTGAGTCAGTTCGGTAACAACCACGTCGCCATTGGCTTGCAATTCTATGCCGGTTAAAGAAACGGCGGAGTCGGTATTGACTGCGTTATTATCGTTTTCCGATTCTACTGTTACAACCGTTTCGACAAAGGAATTGACAACAGTATTTTCCAATACTTGCAGTTGTTTTACGTGGACGGTTTCGCTTTCGCAACTCAAACATGAGCTGGTATCAAGCGTTAAATCGTTGTTGCCGGAGTAGATCAGACCGGAGCTTACGATGTTTTCATCTAATTCACCTAACGGTGAAACGCTCAGCAGAACACGTTCTTCCAAACTTTCCAGATAAAGTTTGCGACGTGTTGGAATGTTTTTTTTACGTTTGATTAAACAATTAACAAGGTTTTCAAACATGTTTTTTCCTTCAGAAAAAATTTTTACGCTGCTATACCGGTTCCACATGATTTGTGTGGATGTTATACTATGACTACTTGAATTTTTCTCAACGTCGTTTTGATTTCGCCCAATAAGTTAGGATAAATTCTTGTTTTGCCGATCAGGGCGAAATGAAACGACTGGTTTATGAAAATATTGACCGGAAAAATTCAAGTGGAATCAGTATACCTACACACACTGCGTTTCAAATACGATATTCCGAAGATTATCAAACCTAAATTAGCTTGAGATAAACGGAAAGGTATCTGAAATCTCTAAATCAATTTTGAGTAATCTGCCGAACGGTATTCTGTCTGCAAAGGGTAAATCGTCCCCGCCGTTGGTAACATGAGGGTATATTTTCGACCTGATTTTGACCTTTTGCAACAGTCAGAACACTCAATTGAATTTCTAAAAGCCCCTAATGACTACTCTTTTCATATTATATCCTACTTATTGGATAAAAGCAACGAGTAAATTGCAAAAAATTTAAAGATTTTAAGAATTTTTTTCACTTTTTTTAAAGGGGAATACCAGTTTGTTCTTTTTATGATAAAATGGATAAAATGAATAGTATGGAAAATTCACGTTGCGATTAAAAATGCTATGAATTTGTCCAAAATCGGGCGGAAATTTGCCTCGTTGGAGTTCGTTGAAAGAAATCAAATTTAATCTCAAAAAATATCTTTTTGGCATGCTTGATTTCATTCACCGATTCTATTATAATATAACGAACTGAACGGGTCTATGGCAGCCGCGATAATCAGACCTGTTGTTTGAATTTCCCTCCCGTTTTTTTCTTGGAAGAATCTAAATTATGAATAATCCTATCCGTTTGACTGATTTCAATCGTCCTGTTTTTATTAAAGGGGCTTGGTCGAGCCTTTTGCTGGTTTTAATTCTGATTTCCGGTACCGTTTCGGCTGAAATTCCGTCTGCGCCGCTGCCGTTTACCCTGCATACGGTTACCGAGGGACCGATTACGGTACGTCTGAATCCGATAGACGTTGTAAGCGAGTACAATCGTCCGTATTGGCTTGATTACGAAATTGAAAACAGCGGCGATACCCCCGTTTCCTGTCAGCTTCGTTTTCATTCCGCAGATCGGGTTTGTCCTGTAGAACTGTACAAAGATTCTCAAGGACGGGAGCAATTCGCCTGTCAGACGGATTTATTTAGCTCGGTAACGATTCCTACCGGAGGAAAAAACAAGGGGCGTTTTCCCTTTGTCGCGCAAACCGGTACGTACAACGCGCATTATCCGCTTCATTTACACGCTGATTTTAATTATGACGGACAAGCTCGTCAAGCCCATTCAATTCGGGTGATTCAAACGAATCTGCCGTCTTTGCCCAAGCCTGATTCGGTAACGGAAATTAAAATCGGCGGGGTGAGTTTGCTCAATAAAATGTATACGGCGTATCGGGATTATCCGAACGAATCCAAAATCGAACTGGGTACCTGCTGGCATGGAACAGACGCTGTTTCCCGCACGTATTTGGAAACCGGTTCTGCCGATCGAGGAGATAATCGTCCCTGTTTTATTGCTCACCCGCCGTACCGTCCCTGCGGCGGTTCCCTGTATTTGCAATTTCCTGTTAAATTGCCTTCAGCGAAAAAAGTCAGTCTAAATTTTGCGACTGCAATGCGCACTGTTTTACCGCCCGAACCGCCTTCTGACGGCGTTACTTTTAGAGTGCTGGTTGACAATACCATGGTAGATCAAACTCATACCAGTTCTACAAGCTGGGTTGAGAGAATCGTTGACCTGTCCGCCTATGCGGGGCGGCAAGTCAATCTGACAATTCAAATAAATCCGGGACCTAAAAACGATACGACTTGCGACGGCTGTTTTATTAGCGGAGTGACTATTGATTCGAGCAATTCTGATGCGGCAATTCCGGTGGCTCCGGTCGATTTAACCCCCGTTCGATTTGATTTGACTAAATATCGTTGGGCGACAATTACTCCCGGCGATCGCGGCTTGATAAATGCGAAAATAGTACTATCTGACAACAATAAATCCATTGAGTTTAACGGGATTCGTTTTAACGTCGGCGGAGTTAATTTGTCTTCTCCGTCCACACGATTTCTTAAAGCTCCTTCGTTAAAAATGGAGGGAGAAAAACTGGTCTTTCGATGTTCAGTATTAATAAATGACAAAGAATATCCAGTTGAACTAATAGTCAGGTCGGAGAAGGGATTGCTGTTAATCGACAACCCAAATCAATATGCGGAGTTTAGCAGTCAGA
>CAYZMZ010000040.1:0-5981 GCA_964479655.1 uncultured Planctomycetaceae bacterium | reverse complement strand
TTGGACAGGCGAATCAAACGGCGAATCGGGTCTATTTTGGACACGGCTACGTTTTAGAGCAGCCGAAAGCGTTCCGAATTTACGGCGGCGGTCATAATTTATCTACCAGCCACGTTGGTTTTGATTTTGCTGATGGATTATCCGTTCTTTTAGCATCAAGTGCCCCTCCGACAGCGTTGGAAGTAAATCCTGATAATCATTTGTATACTTTGAATGTTTCGGGAGCTACAACTCTGGCGATTCTTCCCTGCGGGTTGGGTAACGCGATTTCCGCTGCAATCGAATTTCGGGATAGCAGTCCATGGAAATCAGCTCCCTCAAAAGCGGTTATACGAAAACGCGGACGTTTGGTTTTTGATGTCTGGGGCGGATCTTTTTCCGAAAATCAGAAAAATCTCGAAAAAGCCTTTCAGTATGGAGTTACCGACGCGATGTTTATCAAGCACGTTTGGCAGCGTTGGGGATACGATATCAAGCTGCCGGATATTTGGCCGCCGAATCCAAAAATGGGAACCTTGTCCGATTTACAGCGGCTTTGTCATGCCTGCGTAAGTCGAAACGTTCCTTTCGGACTGCACGATAATTACATCGATTTTTATCCCGATGCCGACGATTTTTCCTATCGATATATTACATTTAACGACAACGGTCAGCCGAGAAAAGCTTGGATCAATTACGGGGCAGGTGTTCAGTCTTATCAATGGCGGCCTGATTTATTCAAGCCTTTTTTAGAACGAAATCTTAAACAGGGTTTAGAGTTTTTACCCGAACAGGATGCCTACTTTATAGATGTCTTTCTATCTACTGGAATATTTGACTACCGTGATCAAAAGGGAAATTATTATCCGCGTTCTCTAACGCGCGATTGCTGGAAAGACTGTTTTGAAACCATCAGCCGTTATTTAAGTCATACGGATTCAGCGGGGCAAACTCAATTCGGAATTACCTGCTCTGAGGCAGCCGACGATTTTCTAATCGGATCGATTGACGGCGGGGACGCTCAATGGATTGAAATTTCCCCGCAGGGAAATTATCCGTATATGATGACCATCCCATGTAAAAACTGGGCGCGAACTCCCTGGTTTGCGGCTGTAAATCATACGAATTTTAGCCGCCATGGGGCGGGATACGCAAATCGATTTTGTTCTGTCCGCAATTCTGCCTTGCACTCAATTACCTCCGACGATTATTTATCTGCTGAACTGCTGGGCGGTTTGGATTTAATGGTCGACGTAAATTCTGTCTTTCCCGGCTCAATTCGCAAGCATTATTTGCTTCAAAATATCGTAAGAAATTTAGCCGATAAAGAAATTACGTCCGTACAATACGAACCCGATAATTTGCTCAAACAAACCGTTGAATGGTCGGACGGAACTCGGGTTATTGTCAATCGCGATACGGCAGACTGGACGATACATAATTACACGCTTCCTCTATACGGATTCGTCGTTGTTGATAAATCTCAGCAATTTCTGGCGGGGTTGATTCGAGAAAACGGTCAGATTATCGAACGATCGGTAACCCCTGACGGCATATATCTGAACGGGCACGGCTATCCGCAGTCCGATTTAGAATTTATTTTTCCTTCGATGGCAAAAGCGGAAATTATCGATGAGCGTTCGTTTAAAATTATTGTCAATTGGAATGCCGACCGCCCGACGGATAAAGACTTATCTGCCTTTGTTCATATTTTCGAGCCGTACCGTGGTTACGGTCATACTCCCAAGGGCTGGTACGCGGGCGGAGAACCGGTTAAATCCTCTCAATGGAAGTCAGGCGAAATTATTCAAACTGAAACAATGCAAATTCTAACCGTTCCGAACGATGCAACCCAAGTTCCAACGGGGAAATACGCGATTCTGGTCGGATTGTACGATTCTCAAGGAAACGGCAGCCGGAGAAATCTCATCGGAATTGACGCGCAGGCTCAACGGTATCAAATTGGGATTTTGAACGTTCAGCGTAACGGCGATTCAATGAAAATTTCAATCGAATCGACGCCTTTTCAAGGAGCAACAGAGATGTACAAAAGGTTGCTTCCCAATCAACATCCCGCTCAATTCGCTGGAATTACTACCAGCGGCGCGGTTTTCGTAAAAGGAGTGTTTCCGCCGAATGATTCGATAAATTCTACAGCGGTCAAGAATACTTCGACTGCGGAATCGGTGGAAAAATCGGCAAAGATGACTTTGATTCCCTTGCCTTTTATGCCGTCGTTTGATGTTTCGCTGGATGAAAATCAGCTCGGAATAATTCATCGAATTACAGCGGACGGACAGGAAATTCCTCTGAAAAGAAACGGAAAGAATATCACTTTTTCTGTTACGACAGATACATACCGTCAGTACGAGGTAGAATAAATGCGGCTATTTCCTTTTAGCGGTTCCGTTTGAGAATTTTGGAGAAGAAGGAGTTGCGAGTACAAAAAAGGATTTCTGGAGAATAAAATAAAGAGATGCGAGTACGACTGCGGGGCACGCCTGACGAATCCTGCAGTTGCTCGGTTGCCGAAATACGCTGTCGTGGTTAGCTCGTTTGACTTCGCCTTAATCTGAAAAACCGGGGCGTTTTTATTCATACTGCGGCTGAAATCAAAGCGGCGTTGAAAGAAAAATCAAGTAATAGAAAAATCAAGTGGTCGTAGTACTATGTTCTGATTCCAAACTGGATTCAGTAACCGCGACGATAACCAATCCTTGAGAATTAGCGTATTGAACAACGGCGTCTTCGTCAACCAGAATCGTTTTTTCCGCCTCGACAGCCAAGACTTTTCCGCCCGCGTGAACCAGATTTTTTATCGTATTCAAACCAATCGTTGGAACGTCAAAGCGCATGTCCTGCTGCGGCTTGGCGACTTTTACCATGACTAAATTTCCGCGTCCCGCCAGCTGACCGGCCCGCTGAATGCATAAATCCGTGCCTTCAATCGCTTCTATGGAAACCGCCATTTGGTCTTTAACGATAACCGTTTGCCCAACGTCGAAACGTCCCATTTCTTTGGCAACTTTCCAGCCATAGTAAACGTCTTGCCATTGACGAGCGTCCGGCGTTTTGGTTGTTAAATTTCCCTGCTTAACCAGCAAAGCGGGGGCGTAATCCGTCGGAACGCCCATTCTAATTCCATGCTGCGCGTACAATTCAACGATTCGTTTGAGCAGGGAATCGTCCCGGCAATTATTTTTACGGAATAAAAAATATCCTGCAAACGTTTTTATCGTAATCCAATCTGGCATCAAAGCCAACAACGCCCAGGGCTTAAACAGTTCCTTTTTATGGATTTTACCGAGCATAATACAATCGGTAACATTATGCGAGTTAAAATAACGGATACTCTGCCCGAATTTGCCCAGAGAAGTCCAATCAAAATCTGTACAGATAGCTTTTAGTTCATCTATTTTATCACAATGCCCTCGAACACCCAAGCAGTAGACGCTGTATCCGGTGTCTACCAGAGATTGAGCAACTCGTACCGGGTAGTTTCCCCACCCGGCAAGCATTCCAATTCGTTTTGGCTGATCCATAAAATTATACTAATTGTATTATGACTACGTGTTTTTTTCTATCGATGCTGTTTTGATTTCACCCAATAAGCTGAGCGTAATTCTTGAGGTTTAATTCTTGAACTTGAATTTTGTCTTGCTGATTAGGGGCGAAATGACACGGCTGGTTTACGAAAATATGAACCGAGGCATTTCAAACGGAACCTGTAGACTCACGGTATTTTCCGTGCTCCCGGTTTGTATGTCGCCCGGGAGCCAAGAATCGTTTTTGAAAGAGAGTTTAATGAAAGCCTATTTTCAAAAACGAATGCAATAGCTAGCCTAAACGTTTGTTCCCCATTCTTTTGCCTGCTCGAGAAAGTACTTTTTGGCCTGAATTGCGTCTTTGGCACCCAATCCGTCGGCGATAAGTACTCCTGCGTTATCCCATTGCATGTAGTCGCAAATCAGGTTAAATGAGGATTTAATACCGTCAAATTCTTCGGTTTCATTTTCCGCTTCGGCGGTAACAAACAGATACGCTTTTTGTACATGTAACTTTGTTTCGCATTTATCGCACATAAAAGAGTAGAGTTTGTCGATAGCCGCTTTAATTTGAGCGGAGAAAGAAAACCAGTACAGAGGCGTTGCGAATACGACAACGTCCGCCTTGAGCAACATGGGAGCCAAAATACGGAATCCGTCTTCAAACGAGCACGCCGTTCCGCGATTCCAACACGCGTCGCAAGCCCGACAGGGTAAAACAGGATTCGCTGCTGCGGAGAATAACTCCACCGAATTGCCTGCCTGACGCGCTGCGTCGATAAATGCCTGCGCCAAAGAATCGCTGTTTCCGCCTTTACGGGGGCTGCCGGTAATTACTACAATGTTTTTCGCCATGATAATATATCTCCTTATAAAAATCAGAAAATCCGTTATTCCCTTGAGTACTTCTCATTCTACCCGATTTGAAAAATGATTGCAATAGGGGGGAGCGACAAGAAAAACCTGTTTATCAGCCTGAATATCCCTGATTTTGCCCGATTATATCCGGTTCAACTTGATTTTCCGGTGTATGTTGTCATCTTGTCGGCTGGAAGTCGACTTTGATTGCTGACTTGAAGTCGGCGTTTTCCGGAAATCTCAACGAGAAGCGGGTATATCCACGTAATAGCCGGTATATTTAGGGGAAACGATTCGTTGCGTTGGATTGTTTGACTTTGATTTATTCGCCCCAGTTTGTATTACGACTGCGCTTTTTTTCAGATTGCCGATTTTTATTATCCAAACGGCGTTTAATCGAACTTTTGGTTGGTTTGGTCGGGATTCGCGGCTTCGGCTTAATAATCGCCGTTGAAATAATATGCCGCAGTTTGTTGATACAGTCTTGCTTATTTTTTAACTGATCGCGAGTAAGCTGACTTTTGATAATAAAGTCGCCGGTACTATTCCAAAAAGAGGGAAATTGGGATTTAAGCCGTTCCAGAGATTCCGCGTCTAATAGCCCGCTTTCTTCCGGACGCCAGGTTAAAATTACTTTGCTGGAAACTTTGTTGACGTTTTGACCGCCCGGACCGCTGCTGCGGGCGTAGGAAAAGGTAATCTGATCGAGAGGAATGGAAAGCTGACGGTTGATTATTATGTTCATTGATATTATTACGTGTATATTGAAATAATTTATATCATGCGATTACAGCGACAGGCATTTTTGCATAAATTCGGCTTCCGGTACTAAATTGTTATCGGAGTAAAATTTTTCCAATGACTGCCATCGCTTTACGTAATTGATTTTTGTAGCGATTCTCAGCTTTTGCAAACATTCAGGGCATAAATATAACGGCGTACGGTCTGCCTGTTCGATGGAATTACAGCCATTCATGTTGCAGGAATAGGCGATACAATGCTGCATGGAAAACATGTGTCCAACCTCGTGAGAGGCAATCCGAATTGTCCGCCGGAGTACCTGGGTTGCCTCGTCTGGATCGTCGGGATTGCCGTTTCTGGCTAACGACCAAACTCCAACCCGCTGTCTATAAAAGGCGAAGCCGAAACAAAAATTCCAGTCGGGATCGGGAAATAAATCTTCCGCCGTAAAAGCGATATACGCCGCCGCATTTTTGGGAAGACGAGGAATTAAAACGTTGTTGCAAATATACGTTGCGTTGAACTGCCGCATACCTTGAGGATGAATCCTGCGAGCGGAAATCGGAACGACTGAATTATCCAACGGAGGCAACGTTTTGCATTGCAAGCCGTAAAACAGACTTAAATACTCTGTAACCTTATTAACGATTTGGGTCTGTGATTCAGACATCGTTCCGACAATCTGAACGTAAATAATATTTTTTTGCGGAGTAGCTACTACCGGACGGCACGCCTTATATTGGCTGAGAGTTTGTCCGGGTTCTTTTTGCTCGTATTGCCAATCTCCCGGCTGCGGAACAGGAAAAGATTGATGAATTTGTTTGAGCTTTTTTATAGAGGGGGTTGAAGTTGATGCCG
>CAYZMZ010000039.1:11117-13855 GCA_964479655.1 uncultured Planctomycetaceae bacterium | reverse complement strand
ATGAACCCGTGCCCCTGCGGCAACTACGGCTCACGGATTCATCCTTGCCGCTGCGCAAAGTCGCAGATTGAGCGCTATCGCGGGCGTATCAGCGGGCCGTTGATGGATCGAATCGATATTCATGTTGAAGTCCCAGCCGTGCCGTATAATGATTTGGTATCGAATGAGGAATCTGAAAACAGTGAATCGTTAAGAAACAAGGTTATCGCCGCGCACGCAATTCAGGCTCGCCGCTATGCCAAGCGCAAGGTTTTGTATAATTCTCAGCTTACCGCCCGACAGGTTAGAGAGTTCTGTCCACTGGACGAATCATGCCGCGCTTTGATGAGAGATGCAATCAACGATATGGGACTTTCCGCCCGAGCGCACGATAAAATTCTTCGCCTGGCTAGAACAATTGCCGATTTGGATAACGCTGAAAATATCAACGATACGCATTTAATGGAAGCGATAAACTACCGAACTTTGGACCGAAATTTTTGGAAATAACGGTTTGGTGGATAGCGATTCCGTGAATCGCGCCGATTTAGAATACTGTATTGGTCGGAAATACAACCGGAGCGCGGACGTCTTCGTCCGCAACAACTATTATTGTAATATTGAATGTTGCGGTTGGAGAAGCGTCGGTTCGATGTTTTTTCGTCGTTCTATTAAACGGAAACACCTACGGCGTTGGGGACGTTTACAAACGGAAACGTTCTATTAAACGAGAAACTGCGCTACTGCGGTTAAGAACGGGAGCAAGCTCCCTTTATGAAAAACTTATTTTTTCATACGACAAGTTTGGTTTTGACGCATATTTTCAAAATGAGCTTTTAAATACAGACATGAATCTTCCATAAGAGCAATATATTGTTCGTAATTCATGTTTTGAGAGAATGCGGGAAACATTTTTTCTACATTGCAAATGTCCGGTCGATTCTCGTAAATGTCGCAAAGGTTGCCTTGTAGATGGATGCATACTCCATCACCACGGTCAAACGATGCAAGTTGCGGAATTCCACTCAGCAACCTGCAACATTTTCCGCATTTATCACAATTGAATTTCATAAATTTGCAATTTGTTTTTGAACCGTATCGACTACTATCCCTGATTCAGACGTAAGGCTCCCATCCTTTTCAAGAAGAGGGGTGTCGAGCAATGCTCTTACCGCTTGAACCGTCGAAAGCAAAGCCGCAATAAGTTGTTTGGATTTGTTGCTATAAGAACGATAGTCGGTTCCTTCTGTTTTAATGGTATTCTCAAAATTTTCCAGCATGGGGGACAGCAGAAGGTCCAGCTTTATAAGAACACGCGTGAAAAGCATTGCACGTTTTCGTATTCCATCACATACCATAACCATAATTGCAAATTCCTCCTTGACTTTTTTTGCTGTTTCCAAATTTGAAAACGCTTTATCAAGATTGGCGTTGGCCTGCGATCCCATGACAGTTCCCAGAACCGCAAGTGCAGGTCCGGCAACCAATCCCCCTAAGACCATAGTGCCTCCCGCCATTCCAAGACCGCCGGCTGCTAAAGAGCCGCCTCCGAAGAAAGCCAGTGTCGCATTGGTTGCTGCAGCACCGCTCAGGCTAGCAATTGCTGTACCGGTGGATGCTGCCGCAAAAGTTCCGGCCATGCCGTATGCGCCAAACGCGACAGCTGTACCCGCGACGGCTCCTCCAACAGTGCCTCCGGCAAGGGAAGTAGCGAGCAAGGTTACCTTTTTTAGGTCGGCAAAACTTTGTTTATCAATTTTGAATTTTGCAAGTTCATCCAGATCGGTGGAACTTGTAAAATCGATGTTTTTTACTTGTTCAAAAAGCGGTATAAACTTTGTCTGAAACGTCTGAAAAAGTTGAATTTTCTGATTTCCAAGAGCTTCCAGTTCGCGCGTTGATGTTTCTTTTGCATTTTCCAGGTTCTCTTTCGCGGAATCAAGCAGATCTTGTGCATTACGGTTTACATCTTTTGCGATACTGTTATCTAAAAGAGCTTTGGCTGTTTTGCCTGTCCCATATGCTCCTGTGGTGACAGCTACAATCCCGATAAGAACGGGAATCAGTGGTAATGGCATAATATATTATCCTTAATTTTATTAGTTATTTTCCGAAAAAATCATGTCTTTAAGTGATGCATTCAGATCGTCGTATGACTTTTGCAATTCCATGTAACGCTTTTGATTACAGTTTTGCATTTGAGTTTGAACTGCGGCGATAGTTTTAAGTGTATCTTCAACTTCCGAAAGGAATACATCAGAAATAATCTGGCTATTTTCAGTTGAAGATATATTATTCGACGCTGTCCCATGTGTTTTTCCGACAACGGCGTCAACAATTCTCTTGGAAATTTGGTACGTTGGCATCGGCGTAATGGTGGTTAACAGAGTACTGCCAATTAACGTGCAGGCTAATTCGGTCGAAGTCATCTTTGATTTATCAATAGATATACCGCTAAAATCTGTGTTGAATACACCTTGCAATACCTTAATTGCTTTTCTTTCTATATCTGAATAATCGCTGTTAGCCAATGCGATGGTAATCCAAATGATAAAGGCCTTTTTGACTGTATCACGCGACCGCTGAATAATTTCGCAGTCTTTGATCGTTTTGGTAAGAAATGCGTTGAGCATTTCTTCATCCGAATAAACTTTTTTTAGTACCATAAGCTGATCACCGATGGCAATCAACTCAGCAAATAATGCGTTCGAGACATCATTTCCAGCACAAAAACCGGGGAAACTTTCCGCGATTTTTTT
>CAYZMZ010000039.1:0-11107 GCA_964479655.1 uncultured Planctomycetaceae bacterium | reverse complement strand
ATCCATCCAACGCGGAAATTGCGTATGCAATTTTCAAAATAGATCGATCTGTGTTGGAAAACTCAGGCATAATAACCTCCAATTCCAGTTAAATTTTTATGGTTGTTTCCGAGGACATAAGCGCATCAAACTCTTCCATGTTGCTATAGAGAGGCTTTTTGCCCATTTCCTCTGTAATTCGATTAGTAGCACAAATGTATCCGTCTATATCTCCGATATTCAAGGATGTTTTTATCATATCGAATGTCGTATTAAAAAAGTCCTGCTTATCGAGCAAATATTTATTGATGTTCTTTTCCAAATCTGAACGATATTCCCGGAGCATTGCAACAGCTTCGGCACATTCGCATTCGATTTTAGTGCGTTCCTCTCTGGCAAGTTTTGCCGTTTTTAGACTATCCAATAAAACATGATATGAAGCGGAACTTAATGCGTATCCTAACATACTTCCAGCCAAAGCTCCTACGATGGGAATGGGAATCACCGCTTGCCCCATCGCCGCAAATAATGCGCTGTTAACCATCCCATAACCTTTTTCGCCCAATTCTTCCACAAGCTGGTATTCATCAATTTTTCCGGTGGAAAATCGATTAATTGTTTTGCCTACCTCTATGGTAGATACTGCTATGTATGCTGGAAGATTAGTTTTTGAAATCCCCCTCATAAGTGTGTTTTTACTGTTTTGCATAGATCCTTTTACTATTGCTCCGCTAAACGCAGTTATATAACTTCCTGCAGCGGCACTTGTTGTATCACCAGCAATACAGAACGCAGCTTCTTCTGCTGTCTTTTCCCCTTTGCAAACATATACAAAATTCCTTATCAGAGAGATTCCTCCCCCGAGAGCGGCCCCCATTTTTGCTTGTTCGACACCCGCACGGTGAGCCAGACCAACAATATCCTTCGTTGCAGACCAGTTGGGATTGTTTCTCGCCTGGCTTCAGCAGTTGACGTATTACTTTTTTGCAGGTTTTTATCGAGAATCTGACATTTCTGCAATTCAGCTTCTTTTGTTGCTACTGCTTCGGGACTGCCATTGGTTCTTAAGTATTCGATTTGTTTTTGAAGAGATTGGACTCTATTGCTTAATTCGGCTTTCATTCCATCATAATAATCGCTTGGAGCAATCATTTTAACATTGTTATCGATGTATTTTTGATAACCCTTGCTTAACATTCGATCCACCGCAGTTGATGGACTAGAACCGACAAACTTTATTTGAGCACTGGAACCCGGAACAGGATTGCCATGCAAATCCACCTCTGAAGTAATGTCGAACAATTGGTCATTGACATGACCTGGAATATCATCTGTCCGTACAGTAGTCGGTTTTTTCCCACTGATTATTTCTTCCGCTCTCCGTCTTGAAACCTCCTTAACTTCGGCAGAAAAACCAGCCTGAGCCTTTGTGATTCTGTCGTAATTAGGATCTGTCGGATCACATCGATTGTAACTGGCAATTTTATTCAACCCCCGGGTTAGTTGAATTTGGTTTTCGTTGTCTACTCCGTTAAGTCCGACAAGATGTTCTTTGATTGCTTCACCATAACGGGAAACAACTTCTCCAGAGACGCCCGCTAAGCCTGCGTTAATTGCAGAGTCAACTTTGTTATCTTCTTTACTAGCCATAAATGTACTCCTGGCGAATTGTACAATATAAAGTTTTTGCTGAAACTTGCTACAAGCTCATTAGTGTAGTTGAAAACAGGGATGCTTGTATTGTAACATAAAATCTAAAATGTTTGAACATCCCTAATAGCTATTTGTATTATACACTTTTTCCCAGGAATTTACAATTACCCATTTGGAAAAAATATAAAAAAATAAAAAACTGATATTTCAGTTATTAAAAGAAAAGTTGGAATATGTTAATATAGGTATATTCGGAGTCATGTTTCCAATATATTTGGGTAAATTTTATACCTTTGAGCCTGTCGGGAAACTTAATATTCAAAATATTTCATCTCAAAAATTTGTGTAAAACCAATCGAATGGACAACAAGAGGAAAAAAACTTCCCTTACTGCTTTTGCTAATATGCGCATGGTGTTATAAATCCAGCTATATTTGTAGCGGTTGAATATCTATGGTATGAAAGAGTCCTCGCTAACCGTTTTCCTGTAGATTCGTTTTTATAGGGTGCTGAATATTGCTGATTTAGAATTCCGTATTGATCGGAAATATTACAGGGCGCGGCGTTTTACCAAACGAGAACACCTACGGCGTTGGGGACGGGAGCAAGCTCCCTTTATGAAAGCGGGAGCAAGCTCCACGCACTCCAGAGAAACGGCTAAACGATCCTATACGTATACAAAATGAAATGATGTATATATCGATTCATTTGCCTATCTCAGTATCGTGGAGCACTTCTTTTTTCCGCTTATCCTAAATAGGCTTTTTGAGTGCGCAATAAATCGCGTACGCTGTTTATATCCACCTGTCGGATGGTTTCGACGCCCGATTTAACCGCAACTGCGGCTGCCGCTCCTGCCGCATGTCCGGTAACCCAGCAGGTGGGAATAACGCGGATAACGTCCGACATTTTCGGCTCGCCCGAAATACTTCGTCCTGCGGTAATAATATTTTCGACGTTTTGCGGTAAAAAAGCTCCGAAAGGGATTTGCCATTTCTGATGATTTCCAAACCAAGCGCCGGAATAACAGAGAAAATCATCGAACGTTTTATCGGATTTTAATCCGTCCATGGTAAGATTTTCAACGCCGTCAATAACACGGGTAATTCTGACTCCAATTTGAGGCGCGGTTTGAGCCAGGTATACATTTTCGCAGCCAGGCTGCTGTCGGAGTTTTACGTAATTATTCCAAATATGCTTTCGATGAGCCAGCTCCAGCCGAGTTAGTTCGCGCACGTCAATACCGTTTATTGCCGGTCCTGCCATGTTGACCCATCGGAGTCCGGGATCGGGGGTTGAATCGCCCAAGCCGGGAACGGGCGGAAGTCCGATTCGTTTTTGCTTGTCGATTGAATTGGTATTTCCCAGCAAATGAACCAGTCCGGTGGCGAATTTTCGTACCTGATGTTTGGCTCCGGCGGCGGCGAAAATATCGCCGTCTCCGGTTGTATCGATAATTTGCTTTGCTATGATAGCTTGAGAACCCGATTTGGAATCGAAAATCGCGCCTTTACAGATTTTGCCGTCCATGATAGCGTCGGACGCCCAGGAATGAAGCAGGATTTCCACGTTAGCCTCTGTAAGCATTTCTACCAGTAAATATTTGTATGCTTCGGCATCGATGGTTGGATTGACGCCTAATTTTCGGTCGATAATTCCGTAGGGCATCGCCGCCAGACGCTGCATGTATTCTTCCCCGATTCCTTGGCAGGTGGAAATCGGTGCGTCTTCCTTTTTGGCTCTGGACCAGTGCCCGAGAATTTTCAATACCAATCCGCCGGTTGCCAGACCGCCAAAATGATTGTAGCGTTCGACCAACGTAACTTTTACTCCCGCGCGAGCGGCGGCGATGGCTGCCGTACAGCCGGCGGGACCCGCTCCGACAACCAAAACATCGGTCTGAGATATAGTCGGAATCGTTCTTTGAGGACGAATAACAACATTGTTTTCCAATCGGCAAGGTGTCTGTTTGGATTCTTCCTCAACGCTGTTAAGCGTATTGGTCATACTGACCTGGTCTGCGAGGGCTGAAGTATCCAAACCCGCTCCGGTTACCGCTCCCGCAGCAGCACAAAGCGTGGTTTTAATCAATTCACGTCGGGAAATGTTTGGCATAATATTATAGCTGTTAAAGGTAAAGTGATGGTAAATACACTTGGATATTAGTACTCTAGCGATTGCCCAATTAACCACAGCAGCGGATACAGGGTTGTAAAGGGGGCAAAGCAGTTTGAGGCGAAATAACATACCGGAGAAAACGCATTATCCAGCAAGTTGATCAAGTTTGGGCGATATTTTCTTAAATACACCCGAATATTTTTACTGCGGTATTCGATCAAGGCATTGACTAATTGCGTATCTGAAACGGATTTATAGCTTTCCAATCGGCGCAGTTGTTTTAACTGGGAAGCGGTTACACAAAAATCGCCGCCCCAAGCGGAGGAAAGATTACTCCGATCGCTTTTGGTAATTACCACCGCCAGAGGAATGTTCATGGACGATTTCGCAAAAAATTGTTCGTAACTCAAAAGTATTTTTTCAGCGACATAATCGGGATTTTCGTTGACGGCGTATCGTTCAAAAGGGTCGATTGTTAAAACGATGCCTGATGGGTGGTTGTCTTGCCGACGAGCGGAAATCCAATCTGTCAGTTCATCGGTTTCTGCCATCGCTTCGTCTAAAGAAAGAGTAATCCCCGCTATTTCCAGCAGCTTGCCGCCAAAAAATAATTTAATAAAATCGACTAACAGAAGGATAAACTCTTTTTTCTTTTTTTGAACAACAACGTTGAAAGCCTGAAAATCAGCCGGATTATAAACGTTAATCGGCTTGAAATGGCGTGAAAACCGGGTTAGATTATAATGAATAATATCGTATCCGCTTTTATTGGTAACAGCAGTAGACAGATTTAACCAGTCGGGCGAATTAAAGCATAATTCGTTCAGTGCGAAAGTCATCAAACTGGTCTTTCCACTAGATTTTCGTCCAGTAAAAAGCAGATTTATCTGAGTCTCTGTCATTGTAGTGTGCGTATGCGTAAATCGACGGACAATTGTTATCTGTCGATAAAATTTGAAATTTTCGCCCCCATTTTTCAGGTTTGAAAAATCTCATTGAATTAACCAATATAATCTTACCACGATTATTGTACTCCATTGATAAATTATTTGCAATAGGGGTGATAATTTTTATGTAAAACGGAGAGAAAAAAGTTTTTTATACTATGACTACGTGATTTTTTCTTCTTGACGTCGTTTTGATTTCGCCACCAGAATCAAATAATTCCTTATTTTGCCGATGATGGCGAAATGAAACGACTGATTTATGAAAATATAAACCGGAAAAATTCAATTGGGAGCCGTATATCAAACGGATTCTAATTGAGGGCAAAATCAGCCTTGTAAAAATTAAATTAACCTATATACAAATCAATAACATGAATAAAAATACTATAACAAACTTTATTATTGCTGCGGCGTTATCCTTTGGAGTGCTTTTTTCTGTCGGTTGTTCGGACGGCAAGCCGAAGCGGATTCCCGTTCGGGGCACAATAACATTCAAGGGTATGGAAATGCCGCAATCAGGTACGATTTACTTTGCTCCCCAAAAAGAAAATTCGGGAATAAAGCGGCCTGCTATGGCTTCGTTTAGCAAAAACGGTACCTTTGCGGTGTCCTCTTTCGGGAGGGATAAACAGGATGGCTTACTTCCAGGAATTTATAAAGTTTACGTCGAGGCTTTTGAAACGATGCCTACTTTGGAAAATCCGACTCCGAAAACGTATGTTTCCGCACAATATTCCGATCCCGAAAAAACCCCGCTATCTTTGGAAGTAAAATCGGGAAGCGGAAAAATTGTATATGATTTAGTTATTGAATCCAATTGATTCAAGGTTAAATTGATTCAATGTCAGTTCAAACTTTGATATTAAGCAAAGTGATTTGAACTGGTTTGGTATAACAATGCGGTCAATAAATTATCATATCCGCCGATAAAAAGATTGAATATATATACCCCGTTTGTCTCCGTTGTACCTTTGCTGGTTACTGATCCGCAGGATCGGTATCCGTTTTACTGAATTTGTGGTGAAAACGACAGGCGCGGTCCCGAATATGAGCGAAAAACGAAGTTTTGCATGTCAGGGTCGGAAATATACCGGAATTTTTCAGGGGAATCAAAACAGCCTGAATATAATTTGCAAAACGCTTTGGTATCCGTTCCTGAATTGTTAAACGCTTCAGTCAAATAGTAACCATAATTGGATGTCGATGGATGCCAGGGCGTTACGTTTTTTCTGTTAAAAACCAACTCATGCGGCTCCGATTGGGCTGTTTTGCTAGTATAAGACCCTTCATCCCGCGCTGAATCGATTTCACGTGCGACGATAATCTCTTTTCCCTCTACCGACTGAAATCGGCAGTTTTCGGAAAGGATTGTGGACCCGTCCCCACCGATAATCTGCGCAACACCCTCCTCTTTTTCCCGATCGTCACCGAGATAATCATTGCAATATACATGTGCCCATCCGTTACCTATTTGCGGGCACCGACGAACGCAGCGATCCCATTGATTAAAGCAAAGCGTAGTCCGACACCGATTTGTTTCGTCGTTTTGTGTTCCATAAGCTACGGTCCAGTATCGATTCCGAAACACGCAATAGGAAACCGTAATATAATCAGGACTTCTAAGCCTGTCTTTGGCATCGGCATAATGGCTATACGGTGAATTGACCCAGAGGAATTTACCCACCTCGTTTTTCTGACGTTCAAGCGAACTATCAAAAGTACAGTGATCAATCCAAATATTTCGAGACGACCAGATTTGAACGAGAATGCGTCCTGCGACTTGCTGGGCGACGAAATGGATATTTCGAAAGATAATATTATTGCTTGGCGAATCGTCGGGTGCCCCGTCAAAATCGTTGGTTCGAATGGCGCAATCGATTATTTTGTTCGCGCCAAACGATCCGACAAGCGTTTTGTCGCTTCGGATGCGCTGATGTTGCCATTCGGACGAATAATTTATGTCGCCTGTTACGACGATAGTTAACGGCTCCGAACGGTTGAGCGCGGACTTCAATTCCTCGCCCGTTCGGACATAAACTGTTTCACCGAGTAATCCGCCGATTGTTCCCGCCTTCTCTGCTCCCGAAATTAGACTGTTTCCGGCAAAGCCGTCCAGCCCCACGCAATTGAGTTTAAATAATTGGTTTGCTGTACCTTTGTACTCGCAAATCGAAATCGACTTATCTGCCGTGTTCGCTGAAAGTTCAGGAGTTGAAAGAGCTTGCCCCGAATTGTTAACATCGACTATTTTATAATAAAGGTAATTGCCTTCAAAGTCCCGATGAACTCCAACGATTCCCCAACGTTGATTCGGTGAATTGGATTTCATTTTTAAGACGCACGTACCATCTTGACGAGTTATCGCCTCGCCCGTTTTAACGTTAATAATCTCATAAATGCCTTTGTCGATATAATTCAATCGCCAACGTTCGCAGGATGTATTACTGGGAGTCTGGAGAACCAGCTTGGAACCTCGGAAATCGCCTGATTTTTCCGACTGAATAGAACTGGAAGGGCTATTCGATGCGCCGAGACTGTCTGAATTGGGGACTATACAAAGATTCAGTCCTGTATTGCAGCAGGAAAGGGTAAACTCCGCAATCGGGTACGATTCCGGAATCGTCGAGACTGAAATACCTGTTTCGGCGTATACTTGAATGTTGACCGGACCCGTTGAGAAAGCGGTGCACAAAGTCAAAATAACCCCAAATAATAAACGTCGAAAGATAAACATAAAAATACTCTTTCAGCTAATATACTGATTCCACTTGATTTTTTCCGGTTTGCACAACAAACCGCAGTCGTTTCATTTCGCCCCATCAATAAAATAAAGGGTTGTTTTATTCTGGTCGGGCGAAATCAAAACGACGTCAAGAGGAAAAATCACGTAGTCATAGTATAAATACCTGGTCAAGTGCAAGCGAAAAGGAGACAGCGGCGAACAATATAATTGTCATCGGGCGTCTATCTTTTGCTTGAACTTGACCAATAACCAAGTCAGAGACGATAAAACCTTCTCCTGTTGCAACAATCAGTAAGTGCTACAAGCGTTGGAATTACAAGCCTCGGCTCGAAATCTCCTCAATATGAAATTTATTGCAATTGCAAATTTGTTAGCGAGTTGGGTGAAACAGTTACCGAAAATTTCGGTCCGACAACGTCAAAAGCGGATTTTTTCGGTGATACCTTTTCTGGCTCATCTACGGAATTACAGTCGGTAAGGTTGTCTGACGTTAAAACCGTTTGCAAAACATGAAATTTCGTTTTGCCGTTCCATTTATCCAGTTCAATATCAACCCTTTCCGGTGTATTACTATAGTTTACCACCCGAATGAGCAATTCGCCAGAGGTTGTATCTTTATGTGCAATGGCAACGACCGGAGAGAGTCTGTCGTTGGTTTGACAGGCTAGAATTTCTTTTCCATTTTCCTTGCAGATAGCGGACTTGCCATCGACACATACTTCGTAATCGTACCATTTGTCGGTTTCAACTTTGGTAAACGGTACCCCCGTAGTGTGCAAGAGCGCGGAAGTCCCCTCAGGCGTGCAGCGTTCAATCACGTTTCGACTGTTTGCAAAGCCGCCGCGGTTAAACCAAATATAATTTTTCTCGCCCGTAACGTTAAACCCGATCAGAAATCCTTCCATTCCGTCTATTTTTCGGGCTTTGAATTTCATGGAATACTTGTTCAGTAATTTCAGTCCTTCAACGGGAACAAAAGCAGGCAGACCCTCTTTCTGGCTCAGGGGCGCGAACAAAGCCTTTTCCTGTTGGGGATCAAGTTGGAACTGTTTCCCTTGCGCATCCGTAACGACAATATCTTTATACTCAACACGAGTCCGCCAGGCCCCCAAGGCAACCGTACAGGGAATCGTTTTCTGCTCCTCTATAGTCGGTTTCTCAATAACTTTGGTCGGTAAAGCCCGGTCGCCCTTTTGCGTGGAAAACATTTGTTGTACATAGTACGATGGTTGACCGAAAGAGCGGGAATTGTCAAATCCAATAAGATTTACAGCCCAAGCCCGGTTGTGAATATTGTAGAATAACGGCGCGTACGAAGACATGGTAACTAAATCGCCGTTGCGTTCAAATCCCATCATAAAAGCCGCTTCGCCAAGTGCTCCTCGCAGATTTCCTTCTCCAACCCCTCGGGTAACAGCAAATTCGCCTACGTATACTTCCCGCCCGGTTCGCGATTCGCAGTCGTAATGACCGATTGCGCCCCGGAAAAATTCGGGCGAATTATAAAAATGATCGTCCCGCAAGTCAACGTCAGCATCAGGAATTTCGACGCAGGAAATATATTTCAAATTCGGATATTTTGCTTTCAGGGCAGCATGAAACACTTTGTATCTGGGATGGTACTCGCGCCCCCAGTTTTCGTTTCCAATTTCGACGTATTGGAGATTGAACGGTTCCGGATGCCCCGCTGCGGCACGCAAAGAGCCAAATTTACTGGTAACCGGACCGATAGCATACTCAATTGAATTAAGAGCTTCGTCAATATACGGTTGGAGATGTTCGTCGTCTGCCATTCCTCCGTCGCTAAATTCGCAAGCCATGCCGCAGTTGACGACCAACATCGCGGCAGCGTCGATATCCTCGCATAGTTGCAGATATTCGTGAAGCCCTAATCCTTGAGGCGTTCTATACTTCCAGACAATCCAGCGTGAAGGGCGCGTTTCGACCGGTCCAAGCGTAGTTGTCGGTTTGAATGAAGCGGGTAAAGTAATTCCTTCAACGATGCAGCCGCCGGGGAACCGCAAAAAAGCCGGCTTGAGGTCCTTGAGTTTTTGAACGAGGTCTACGCGCAACCCATTGGGACGGTTTTTCCAGGTTTCAACCGGGAATAGAGAGATTTCGTCGAGATAAACTTCCGACGGCGCGGCAAATACGACTTCAAGGCGCCCATCGGCAGCACTTTCAAGACCGGTCAGGATATATTCGTACTTTTTCCATTCCGATGATTCTACGCGAACGGGGGTTTGAGCTAAAACCCGCTCGCCGCTGACAATTCGGATAGCGAACTCGGTCTTTGCCGAAGATTTGGCAAACAGCGAGAGGCGGTATTGCTTTTCGCTAACGATAGGAACGCCCCAGAAGCCGTCGTTGGACAGGGTAACGGAGGAGTCCGCCTTTACAGAAGATACTTTAATCAACGCGCTGGAAGGATTATTAGGATGAATCGGGTGATCCGTAGAGATTGATATTTGGGCGTCGTTGCCGTTGGCTTGGAAAACCCAATGCGGAAACTTGTTATCGGCATCAAAGGGTACCTTCCAGCCCTTGTTCGGTCCAACGGCAAACCCGTTTTCAATCGTCGTTCCTTCCGGAATCCGATAATCTTCAAAACTTCTGTTTTCAATCATTTCGGCATAAATCCCACCGTCGCCGGAATGGTTGATCTCTTCAAAAAACAGCCCGTAAAGCGTGGGGGAAATAGGCGTCCCTTCTGCTGCGGTATCAACAATAATTTTCGTGTTTTGGGCAAATGCGGAAGTCGCGGCGCACAGAAACGCCAACAGTAACGCAAGCGAGAAATTTCGCATGGTAGTCCTTTCATGTTTGGGGGGAATTAGGCAGGAAATATTAAAGGCAAGTTGCCAAAAGGTGTACAAATTATCTCTGTGAGAGAAATTAGGCAGGAAATACAAGGGTAACTTGCCCCCTTAATTACGGGGGCAATATTATAATAGCATTTGAAATGTATACTGTAATTTATTTCAACGCGCCTTTGAGCATATAACAAACGTCGTTTTGATTCAGCTGACGTTTCAAATCCCGAATATTGGTATTTTCGTCAATTACCACCAATTCGATATCGGCGATTTCGGCGTAATCTTCCATTTGCTCAACGGTTAAATCGTAGGCAAAGGCGGTATGGTGCGTTCCGCCGGAAAGAATCCAGCTAGCCGCTCCGATAGCCAAATTCGGCTCGGGTTTCCAGTACGCGCGGGCAACAGGCAACTTGGGTAACGGCTGCTTGATGTCCATACATTGAACTTTGTTGACAATCATACGGAAGCGATTACCCATATCGACGACGGTTGCCGCAACGCCGACTCCGGGATGCGCGGTAAACACGAGTCTGGCAGGATCTGCCTTGCCGCCAATTCCCAGCGGGTGAACTTCCAAACGCGGCTTCGCGTTGGCAATAGATGGACATACTTCCAGCATGTGTGCCTGAAGAATCGCTCCGTCGCCGGGGAAATCCAAAACGTAATCTTCCAGGAAAGACGTTCCGCCGGACAAGCCCTGAGCCATTACTTTAAACAGACGAACCAATGCAGCGGTTTTCCAATCGCCCTCCGCTCCAAACCCGTATCCTTCAGCCATCAATCGCTGCGAAGCCAAGCCGGGAAGCTGATTTAAGCCGTGAAGCGCGTCGAAATTGGTAGTAAACGCTTTG
>CAYZMZ010000038.1:4129-13993 GCA_964479655.1 uncultured Planctomycetaceae bacterium | reverse complement strand
CCGGTTTGCATAACAAAAATCAGTCGTTTCATTTCGCCCTGATTGACAAAACAAGGATTTAGCTCAACTTATCGGGCGAAATCAAAACGACGTCGAGAGGAAAATTCAAGTAGTCATAGTATAAAACGCCGTTGTATATCAGACTCCGCTTTCCCAAAATCACCATGAAGCAAATATCGTTTGTCGTGCTGTTGTTTTTAATCGTCGCGCTGGTCAATCCGGTTCTCAAAGCCGATACGCCCCCTGTACAAGAGGATTCTCTGGAGCAAAAACAGCGTCTCATTCATGATCAATGGAAACAGTTGGAAGAGGTTCTTTTAAGGATGGCTGAAGCAACGGCGGCTACCGATCCGGACAGAGCGGAATTACTCAAAAAAGTTGTCGCTCAAAGCAAGCAGAAAATGATCGATCCGCAATTCAATACGATGACCGAATTAATCAAAGAAAATGAAATCGGTAAGGCGTTGGATAATCAAAAGGATTTACAAACCGACTTGGGCGAATTGCTGAAAATTCTGGAAACGGAAAATCGCATGCGAAAAGTCAAATCGGAAAAAGAACGACTGAGAAGCTATATTCGCGAACTGGAAAAAATCATTGCAGGGCAAAAAAATCTGCAAAATCGAACTATGGACAGCTCCGATGTCAAAAAAATGGCTCCTCAGCAGGAACAAATTCAGGATTCAACCAATCAGCTAGAACAAAAAATTGATCAGGACGAAGCTCCCGAAAATCCAAATAAGTCTAACGATACCAAATCGACAGACAATAAGCAAGACGGGCAAAAAGGAGAGCAAGGACAAAAAGGAGAACAAGGACAAAAAGGAGAGCAAGAAGAACAACCACAGTCTTCCGAACCGCAGCAACCGTCTACTCAAGATCGACTGAAAAAAGCACAGGAAAAGATGAAACAGGCGCAGGAAGAACTCGAAAAAGCGAAAAAAGAGGCGGCGGTCGACAAACAAGAGCAGGCGTTACGTGAGTTGGAAAAAGCTAAATCCGAGCTGGAAGAGATTCTCCGTCAGTTGCGAGAAGAGGAAGAAAAGCGGACTTTAGCTCAGCTGGAAGCTCGATTCAAAAAAATGCTCGATTGGCAAAAACGGGTTTATGATACAACCGTTCGTCTGGATCAGGCGGCAAAAAACAACGATAAATCCGCCGATAAAGTAGACCTGTCCAAAGAAGCCGTACCTCTAACAGGGAAAGAAAACGAAATTCTCCTAGAAGCCAACAAAGCCCTGTTGCTGTTGCGGGAAGATGGAACGGCTGTTGCGATGACCGAAGCTCTAACAACCGCGACGGAAGACATGGAAGCGGTAGTCGATTTGTTTAATCGCGCTAATCTGGGGGGAATAAACCAGACTCGTCAGGAAAGTATTATGGCTACTTTGGAAGAACTTATCGACGCAGTCAACAGGGCGATGAAAGATAAAAACGACAAGGAAAAGCAAAATCAACAGCAATCCGAACCGATGTCGGAAGCCGATTCCGCCTTGGTCGACGCCTTGGCTGAATTAAAAATTATTCGCAGTATGCAGATAAGAATAAATTCCGCAACCAAACGTTGTCAAAAATTAATTGTCGGTCCAGCCGCCGAAAATCAAGACGTATTAAACGCCTTAAACGAACTTTCCCAACGTCAAGGGCGATTACAAAAAATCCTCCGCGATATAAGTTTGGGTAAAAACAAATAAAACCAACTTTATTTTAGAATATATTTTTATATTGTATCTTGACTTTTTCTCGATTACGATATATAATTATACTGTAGTAGAAAACTGATTTTAGTCAGCAGACTTTGTTTTTATCCTCCCAATTCAATTAGAATTATCATGAGTTTTCAAGACGCTACAACTCCAGAAATATTGGCGGAAATCGGGAATCGCGTTAAACGCGAACGATTAAACGTTAATATTAAGCGCGATGTTCTAGCTCGCAAAGCCGGGATAAGTGTTATTGTATTAAGTCGTCTGGAAAATGGAAACGGGTGTACGCTGGCGAATTTAATCAAAATTCTTCGCGCGTTGGATTTACTGTATCATTTAGAAGCGTTTATCCCCGATCCGGGTTTTAGTCCGATTCAAATACATAAACTCCGCGGAAAAATTCGTCAAAAGGCCTCCGGAAAATAAGTATGGCAAACATAGAATCTTCCTGTCGTAGTTGCAACGTTTCCCTTTGCTCGATAAATCATTTGGATTTTAATAATCGATTTTCCAATTCATACGAAAGCGTTTTTAATGTGATGCGAAAATTGAATATTGAGCAAACTGAACAGATGTATCGACGAGTAATTTTTAATATTATCGCCCGAAATCAGGACGATCATACTAAAAATATCGCCTTTATGATGAACAGGGCGGGTAAATGGAGTCTGGCTCCTGCTTACGATTTAACGTGGGCGTATAATCCCGGCGGAGGCTGGGCAGAGGTTCATCAAATGTCTGTCAACGGCAAACGCACCGATTTTTTCCTGTCCGATTTACTTGGACTTGCCCATCAGTTTGATATACCCCATCCCAAAGATATTATCCAGCAAGTATCGCAAGCCGTTTCCCGTTTTCCTGACTATCTCGACTCAGAATTGGATCCGGCAATTGTTTCAAGAATAACAAACGCATTTCAACTAAAGTTTGACTAAGGATATTGAATAAAATGAAACCGAATACTTATATTTACTGTATATTTACGATTATTATTGTTTTTTTAAGCAGTCTATCGACAAACGCAACGGCAGAATCAGAACAGCCCGCTGTTGAAAAAATCGAGGGGGAAAAACCGTCTGCTGAAAGTCCGCAAAAAGAAAATCAGGCGACTGAAAAGCCAACGACTGAAAAACGGGAAACTGAAAATCTGGAAACTGAAAATCTGGAAACTGAAAATCAGGAGGAAAAGAATCCGGCTGCTGAAAAGTCCGGCTCGGGTCAATCGCAACCTGCGAAACCCGAAGCCCCGGTTCCCTCCGAAGCTGAAAAATCCGCCGCAGACGCTGAATCAGAATCGGATTCCAGCGACCAGAACGACGACAGTCAGCCGATTAAGCCGGTTTCAATTCCGACCCAGGCGGAAATATTCGGCTCGTTTGAACAATGGCTGACAAAACAGAAACCGTCTGATTCGGTTCAGAATCAAATTAACAAGTTACGTGAACAAATTACGACTACTATGGACGAGGGCGATTTATTGGAAACGCTGACCGCGATGATCGCTTTGGCAAACAATTCTTTTCAGCCATACCTTCAGTCGGCAGCTTTTCAGACCCAAATTTATCCCGTCGATAAACTGGAATTTCTTGCCGATACGCTGGATTCTCCCCCTTGGGTTACCGAGGCGGTTAATTTACAGGCGGCTCGTTGTCTGGTTCAAATCGGACTGTACGACGAAGCGGCGAAATTGGTTGATAATCTCAAACCGGAGCAATCGCCCTGCCCCGCTACGCTGTTGTTTTATCAAGGTCTGTTAAAATATCAATCCTTGGATAAAAAAGCCGCTTTGCCGATTCTTAAAAGACTGCTTACCATCGAAAAGCTGCCGGTTCGCTATCAGGAATTGGCGCAACGCATGATTCGGGATTTAAGTAAGCTGAAAACTAAAAGTCTGGATCATATTTCCCGTCGTATGGGCGATGTCGCTGGTCGGCTGGATACGGGGCGGGCAAACGATAAAACCGTCGAAATTGAAGACGGAATTATCAAAGACCTGGATCAAAAAATCAAAAAACTGGAAGATCAACTGCAGAAAATGCAGCAATCGCAAAGTCAAAAGTCAACCAATCAGCCGCGTCAGCCGGGTCAACATCGGGAACTGCCCCGCGGCGGAGGCGGTAAAGGCGACGTCGATAAAAAAGACGTGGGGTCTTCTTCCGGCTGGGGGGATTTGCCGGAAAAAGAACGGGAAAAAGACCTCCAGCAAATTCAGGAAAATTTTCCGCCGCATTATCGCGATATTATCGAACAGTATTTTAAACGAATGAGCGAGTAAACTAATTCCACTTGATACTTTCCGGCTTGTGTTATCGTAAAACAGCTGGTTTTATTTCGCCCTAATCAATAAAACAAAGGATTGCTTTATTCCTGTTTGGGCGAAATCAAAACGGTGTCGATAGAAAAAATCAAGTAGTCGTAGTATAAATACCGTATTTTGTATCTGTCGGCATTGACCGCAGAAAAAAATCAACTATAACAGATGCGTTTGTAGAATAAATTCCCAATAATCAAAAGGCGTATATTATGAAAATTAATTTTTGTATCTTGTTTCTGCTTTGCGGTTCGTTGACCTGCGCGGCGGAATATAATCTGGAATTGCGCACGGGAAACTCGCTTACCGGAGAAATTACGGCGTGCGATTCTGCCGGAATTACCGTTGCGGTTAGCGGACAATCGCAGCAATATAAATACGACGATATTGCCGCCGTCTCTGTTCCCAATACCGTTAAATCCGATACTATTCCTGCCGGACGCGTTCAGGTTACTTTGTCAGATGGATCGGTTATTTATCCCAATACGATTCTTTTGGAAAACGGAACCGCTCAATTACCGTTGGGAAATTCCACGTATTCGGTAAAAGAATCAAACGTAAATATCGTTCGATTCAACCTGGAATCGTCCCAAGATCAGGCGTGGGCGGAAATACTCAAAACCGAAGCCTCGCAGGACTTGCTGTTTGTCGCCAAAAAAGACAAGCTCAGTTACTATCGCGGCGTTGTTCATCAAATTACCGCCGATAAAATTCCGTTTAAACTGGACGGCGACTTGGTTCCGGTATCCCGAACAAAGGCGTTTGGTTTGCGCCTAACGCGAGCCGTCGAATCGATGGATTCGCCAGAACTATGTATCGGAATAACCTCCGATTCCTCTCGCTGGGCGATTGGCACGCTTTCGGTGGAGAACGGCGTTTTAGTCGGGATTTCGCGCTTGGGAATTAAAATACCGGTGGGTAATCAGCCGGAAAATATACAACGGATTGAGTTCTCTCAGGTTCCGGCAGTCTATTTAAGCGATTTGGATATAGAATCGTGGAATTGGACGCCCTTTGTCGAGGCGGCTGGGATGCCTGAATCCATTTTGCGCAAATTCAATCAACCGCGTAAAGACAAAGCGTTTGGAGATACGCCTCTTGCGATAGATCAAAAAACGTTTGAACACGGATTATGCATCCGAAGCAAAACGGAAATAATCTATCGTCTATCTCAATCGTACAGCCGTCTAACCGCCGAAGCGGGAATAGACAATATTTCTCGTCCCAAGGGCAATCTGACGCTGGAAATTTTCGCCGATTCCAATTCCGTTTATAAACAAACAATTCAAGGAACAGAAAAAGCGAAGCAAATAGACGTCCCGATTACCGGAGCTAAGCGAATTAAAATTCTGGTCGATTTCGGAGCCGACGCCTCGGTTGGCGATACGCTGACTATTGGCAATCCGCAACTGATAGAATAAAATCTTAACTACTGAACAGATTTCAATATCATACAGCCGGCGTAATGAAAAACAACGTCAACAATAACGTCACACAAAAATTAAATAACGGTCAAAAGTAACGTCAAAAACATAGTCGTTAGAAATAATCAGAATTAAAAATATGCTCAGAAATATTTTGCATACCAGAGTCGTTTGCGGCGCGGGCGGAGGACCGGAAAAAACAATCCTCAATTCGCCCCGATTCCTCAAGCCGTACGGGTACAATTGTCTATGCGCATATATGTATCCTCCATCGGATGAAGGATTCGGGATTTTACAACATCGCGCCCAGGCGGCAGATTGTCCTTTAACGGGCATAGAAGACCGCGGGGCATTGGATTTTTCGGTCATCAGACAGTTACTGAATATTTGTCGAGAGAATAATATTCAAATCTGGCATGCGCACGACTATAAATCCAATGCAATCGGACTGCTGTTGCGTCGATTTCATAAAATGAAACTGGTAACAACGGTTCATGGCTGGGTTCATCATACCGCTAAAACTCCGCTGTATTATGCAATCGATAAATACTGTCTGCGGCTTTACGATAAAGTTATATGCGTCAGTACGGATTTATTCGACCAATGCCAAAAACTGGGAGTAAAATCCTCTAATCTGGTTTTGATAGAAAACGCAATTGATACCGACGAATTTTGTAAAAAGTCCGTTGAAAATCCCGTTAACTCTCCGATTATAAATATCGGAGCCGTTGGACGTCTGGCAGAAGAAAAGGGCTTTATCCCGCTGATTGAAACCGTAGTAAAGCTGTCTAAAAAGTATACAAATATTCGGCTTTCAATTTACGGTCAGGGACCGCAGCAATCCGAATTGGAAGCAGCTATAGACCGACTTAACGCCCGGCAGATTGTCTTTTTGCCCGGCTTCGCTCAAGATTTAATCCAGTTATATTCCAGTCTGGATATTTTCATACTCAATTCAATTCGGGAAGGCTTGCCCAACGTCTGTCTGGAAGCCATGTCGATGGAGGTTCCGATGATTGCTACCGCCGTTGCAGGCGTTCCGCATTTGGTAACCGATTCGGTAGACGGATTAATTATCCCAATCGGCGATACGGCGGCCTTGGAACAGGCGTTAATCAAGCTGATTGATTCGCCGACTTTGCGGCTGTCGCTGGCTCAACAGGCGCGAAAAACCGTTGTAGAAAAATTCAGTTTTGAAAAACGCATGGAAAAAATCAGACATCTATACGAAAGTTTAGGATGAAGTTTTAGAAATAATGGAAGTAAGAATATATTCAAATAATACCGATCAGTTATCCGATTTTAATCAGGCGGCCGCCCGATTATCCGATTATCTGCGATTGAAAGGAAATACGGCGTTGGCATATAATCCGGGTTGGCTGAATGTTTTTGCTTCGGCTTTCGGTCATCGCCCGTATATAATCGAGGCGGTAGACGATTCCGGCGCGCCGGTCGGCTGGCTGCCGCTGGGATTCGTTCAATCCCTGCTTTTCGGACGATTTCTGGTTAGCTTGCCGTACTTAAACGTAGGAGGCGTTCAAACCGATTCTCCCGACGCAGCCGCGAAATTAATTGATGCCGGCTGCGAGTTAGCCGATCTATTAAAGGTCAAATTTATGGAACTTCGTTCTGAAAAAGAATACTCTCACCCAAAACTGACGTTTACCCGAACGGAAAAAGTTCATCTGAGATTAAATCTGCCCGAAACACAAGACCAGCTTTGGAAATCTATCGGCTGTAAGGCGAGAAATCAAATTCGTAAAGGCGAAAAAGCCGGTTTGACCGTTCAATGGGGCTGTTCCGATAAAATAATTGATGATTTCTACGAGATTTTCGCCGTTAATATGCGGGATTTAGGAACTCCTGTTTACGGTAAGAATCTGTTTACTCAAATTCGGAATCAATGGAATTCAGCCGTCGATTCCTCCGTCGATTTAGCCGACAAAGCCCCCTTTCAAGTGCTTTTTGCGGTAGTCTATTCCTCTTCCGGCGAGCCGGCAGCCGGGGCGTATTTAACCTTTGGCGTAAACCCTAACGCTGACCCCGATAGTAGTAAAACCGTCCCCTCTCAAACGCCTGTTTTGCTTCATACGGAAGTTCCCAGCGCGTCTTGCAAACGCAAATTTAATGCCGACTGCGCTAATATGTTCCTCTACTGGCAGCTTTTAAAAAAATCGATAGAATATAAACAGAATATCTTTGATTTTGGACGTTCCTCGATTGATTCGCCCACGTACCGATTTAAAACGCAATGGGGTGCCAAGCCCTGCCCCGCGTACTGGCAATACTACCTCAGAAACGCCAATCCGGATTGTATGCGGCCAGATAAAGGCGGATACGGTACCGCAGTTCGACTTTGGCAGAAACTGCCCGTTTGGATTGCCTCGTTAATCGGACCGTCAATCGTCAAAGGGATTCCATAATAAGTTTATCCCCCTGTTTATTTATTTAGATATACATAATATATAGAGTTTAAATTATGATTTGTGTAACCGTTTCCAGACCTCGGCATCGATTTATGCTTGCTGAATGTAAAGGCATGTCAAGTCGAGGAGCCGATTTGGTGGAATTGCGTATCGACAGTCTGCAAACTGCCGTCAATTTGAAACTGCTGCTTACCGACAGACCCTGCCCGGTGATTGTAACCTGTCGTCGTCCGTCCGATGGAGGAAATTACAAGCGTCCAGAATCGGAACGTCTCGTTTTACTGCGAACCGCGGTATTTGAAGGAGCGGATTACGTCGATTTGGAATACGATATCGTCAATCAGGTTCCGCGTTACGGTAAAACCAAACGAATTGTATCCTATCATAATTTTAAGGAAACGCCTGATAATTTGGAAAAAATAATCGAACAGATGAAACAGTCCGATGCGGATTATTTGAAGGTCTGTACGATGGCCAATTCTCCTTCAGATAACGTTCGGATGCTCCATTTGATAGAACAATCGACAATTCCGATGATCGGTTTTTGTATGGGCGAGTTCGGAATCCCCTCTCGTATTTTATGCGGAGCCTACGGTTCTCCCTGGACTTATGCGTGCGCCGAATCGGAAAACGCCGTTGCGCCCGGGCAGATACCTTTTGATCAGTTGAAAGACCTTTATCAGTACAATTATATCAAGCGGAAAACGCCGGTTTACGGGGTTATTGCCGACCCGGTTGGTCATAGCATGTCTCCGTTGATTCATAACAGTGCCTACGTCGATCAGGAAGTAGACGCCGTTTACGTTCCGTTTAAGGTTTTACCGGAACAGCTTGAACATTTTATCACGCAAGACGCCGAAAGCTTAAACGTTCACGGACTTTCAGTTACCATTCCGCATAAAGAAGCGGTTATCCCGTTTTTGAATCAACGGCATCCGTCAATCGATAAAATCGGTGCCTGCAATACTATCGTATACAAAGAGGGTCAGCGTTTAGGATACAATACCGACTATCAAGCTTCCATGGACGCGATTTCCGGTATTTTCAACTGGCAAGAACCTCTGAAAATCGTAGAATCAGACGATTCGTCCTTCGGACGGTGCGAACAAGAGCCGCTTGCCGGAAAAACCGTTTTAATGCTCGGAGCCGGCGGCGTCGGCAAGGCGTTGGCTATCGGCTTAAGACTTCGGGGAGCCGAATTATTTATTACCGATATAGACGCCGAACGGGCTGCCGCTTTGGCAAGCCGGGTTGAAGGGCATTCAATCGACTGGGAAAATCGAAATACCCTCAATTTTGATTTAATGGTTAATTGCACCCCTGTTGGTATGTATCCTAAAGTTGACGCCTCGCCCTATAATTCCGAATGGATGAAAGATTCAACCGCCGCTCGACCTTTGGGAGCCTTTGACTGCGTGTACAATCCAGAGCAGACGTTGTTTTTGAAATCAGCTCAGGAACATGGCTGGAAAATCGCCTCGGGGCTTGATATGTTCGCCCGGCAAGCGCAGTTACAGTACGAACTGTTCCTCGAACAGCCCGGTCCGGCGGAGGTTATGCGAAACGCCGTTCGGAAGGCAACCGAAGCCGCCAGATGGTAAATTTACCGCACTCACCAACCCTGTAAAAAATACTATGTCCCTTAATAATTCAAGCTTTCCGTTTCTGCTGTTTATTTCTTTATGTTTATTACTGACGGGGTGTCCAAAAGAAAAAATGGATACCTCGGGTTTTGAGCAGCCGACCAACAGTACCAATAATACGGATCAGCGTTATAACGAGCGATTATTTGATCACGCGATAGAATCGTTGAATCGTTTGGAAATCGACGGCGATCAGGAAAGCGGGGAACGGGTTACCGGACGACTGAATGAATGGATTAAATCCGTTCCGCCGGTACAGGATTGGACGCCCGATTCTCTAACTCCCGCCTGGCAGCTTTCTATCGAGGATAAACTGCCGATTCTGATTGCGGAAAAAATGGGTCCACATTTTGC
>CAYZMZ010000038.1:0-4100 GCA_964479655.1 uncultured Planctomycetaceae bacterium | reverse complement strand
AGCCTGTCAGTACGTTCATCAAGATATTGCCGCCATCTACGATAAAATGGATCGATTGCTTGCCATACAGCAACAGATCAATCAATACGAATCGCTGCTAAAATCAGGACAGGCTGCCGATTTAACGCCTGAAATGAAGGACGAATACAAGGTCATTCAAGCCGAATTTAAGACTATCGTCGATCAGTTGGAAAAGATGAAAACCCCTCAAAGCGTTTCAACGGCAATCGAACAGCTGGAAAAAGTGAAGGTTTTACTTTCCGATACCAGCGCGCCGGGATACGATTCGGAAAATAAAGCCGCCGTTGAAACCTTAATTTCGTTGTTAAATCGGATTGTCAAGCAAGGCGTTCAATTCCTGCCGACAATTGACCCGAACGAGATTCTTCAATTGTTGGATATATTCAGTGATTGGTTTAACTCAATAGCCTCCGATTTAACCGTTGAAAACCTGAGTTTTCCGGCGTCCGATATAAATTATCTGCAAGAATGTATTTGGCTGCGAGATATTTCTCAATGGGGACAGGGGGAATCCGCCGACGATTTACAGCGTATTACCGCCTTGTTTGACTGGACGATTAAAAACATCGCTTTGGAATCGCCGACGGCTAATCAAGCACGAAAAATTGACCCCAACGCGGCCAGTTCGCCTACATTGCGTCCCAGCTGGCAAGTTCTGCTTACAGGACGCGGAACCCCCGAAGAACGCGCCTGGATTTTCTCTCTCCTGGCAGCTCAGCAAGGATTGGACGTACTTATCGCCCGCGTTCCGATTCCCGAAAAAATGGTTCTTCCGCCGACAGAAAAAAACGATACTGTAAAAAATTCCACGTCTAAAGAAAACACCGATTCCGTAAACGTCCCGGCAGAATCCGCCGAAAATAAATCGGAACAAACGCAAGATAAATCCGATTCGCAGGATAAATCCGATTCCAGCGAACAACAAAACGAGAACAATCAGCAAGCTCAAGACAATCAGGATAAATCCGACTCGCAAGATAAATCAGATTCCCCTGCACCGAACTCGTCGTCCGAGGAATTGGAGTTGAAACTGCCGGACTTGCCGGAAATTACGCCGCCTGAAAAATACTTTGCTGTCTGGATTGACGAAAATCAACTGTATCTGTTCGACCCGGAATTAGGGCTTCCGATTCCCGTTCTCAACGGTATTTCGGTCAATCGATCGGAATCGAATCATAGCTTGAAAATTACGCCTGCGACGTTGAATCAGATTTTATCTGACCCCGCAATTTTAGCTCAAATGAATTATACCGATTCCAAGGGAAAGCCGCGTGCTTATCCGGTAACCGCCGCCGATTTTAAGAACATGGAATTGTATATTCCTGCAAATCCTGCGTCGCTATCCAAACGTATGTGGATTTTGCAGACCCGTTTAACGGGTAAAAATACCATGCAACTGACGACCGCGCCCACCGAGCTAAAAAATCGAGTCTCAAAAATCGTTCCTGACCTGAAAATCGAATTATGGGACCGCCCCTATGCCGCGTCAGTCTTTTGCCCCTTCCGACAATCGGAGCAAAGTCTGGTAAACAATACGATTATCGATATTACAATCGGAAATAAACAGCCGCTTCGCCGAGCGAGAATTACGTACTTGAAGGGGAACCTGGTTCCGGTAAACGAGGACGATGACTGCGCGGTGGTATGGTACCAGAAATCCAGAGTTTCAGATTCTCAAATGATTAAAATGCCCCAACAGCAACGAGTATTGTGCTCCATGGCGAAGTTATTTGCAACCTACTGGCTGGGATTACTTTCCGATGTCGAAGACAATCACGAAGCGGCGTTGGAATATTTTACAATAACTAGCAATTTAGGACAGCAGGAAATCGCAAATACTCATTTATGGACGATTCCCGCTTTAATTAATGCCGCGATGGTAGAAGAAGAAATGGGCAATTATAAATCTGCAATAGAAAAATACCAGCAAGCCGACCGGCTGTCCCCGCTTTCTGCCGGAGCCGCCTTGAGAGCCAAATGGCTAACAGAAAAAACGGCTTCGGAAAGCAAGTAAGTCTGATTCTACCTGAATCTGATTCTACCTGAATTAGTCCGAACGTTCCGAACGCAGACTTGAATTAGTCCAAACGTTCCGAACGCGAACTTGAATTAGTCTAACGTTCCGAACGCGGTACGCTGTTCCTGACGTTCGTATTCCAGCAGACCGTCGATTACCGGGTCCATGTTGCCGGCCATGATACTGTCAAGCTTGTACAGGGTCAAGCCAATTCGATGGTCTGTAACCCGGTTTTCAGGGAAATTATACGTTCGGATTCGTTCCGAGCGGTCTCCCGAGCCAATCTTACTTTTTCTGTCGTCGGAGCGTTTCGCCTGTTCTTCCTCGTTGAGTTTTTCAAAGATTCGGGTTTTCAAAACACGCAACGCCTTGGCTAAATTTTTATGTTGCGATTTTTCGTCCTGACATTGAACGACGATTCCGGTTGCATAATGCGTCAGACGAATTGCCGAAGACGTTTTATTAACATGCTGACCGCCGGGACCCGACGAGCAGAATCTATCCAGTCGGTAATCGTCCGGCTTAAGAGTAACTTCAACGTCTTCCGGTTCGGGCATAACAGCAACGGTCGCGGCGGAGGTTTGGATTCGTCCTTTCGCCTCGGTTTCCGGTACTCGTTGAACTCGATGTCCGCCGGATTCATATTGTAATTTTTGGAATACGCTCTCTCCCTCGATTCCCAACACAATTTCTTTGAAGCCGCCTAATTCGGTGGCGTTCATATCCATAATTTCGACTTTCCAGCCGTTAATTTCAGCGTAATGTTTGTACATATCGTACAAATCGCGTGCAAACAAGGCGGCTTCATCTCCCCCCGTTCCAGCCCGGATTTCCAAAATTAGCTTGGTACGGTTGGCGTCGTCCCCTCCAGCGGTCATATCGATAAGAGATTCCCAAACCGCTTCTCGCTTTTCCTTTAATTCGGGTAATTCCAAGGCGGCTAGTTCCTGCAGATCGGCGTCGTGCCCGTTGATACAGTCGTTGGCTTCCTGAATTTGCTGATTGTAGTCCAACAGCGTTTTATAGGCAACGGCTACTTTGGCAATAGAACCATGTTCTCGGGCGACGGCTGCCATTTTCGACCCGTCAGCCAAGACTTCGGGGTCTTGAAGCATTTTATCCAGTTGTTCATATCGCGCTAATTTTTCTTCGAGAAATTTTTTCATGTCAGTTTGGATATATTATATTATCCGGTAGGGAGGTTAGAAATATACGTGGGGAGAAAGATAAACGACAAAAACCGGCCGAAACGGTAACGCTAATACCAGAATCCTTATAGCGGCGTTTTGACTTCGCGACAAAAAACACAAAATAATTTATAGTGATTCTGAAATTGCCGCGCAGTGAAACGCCTGACAAAGGAAAAGCTGAATTTGTAAAACAAATTAATCTGGTAAATATTGTAATTTACTGCTATGTCAGGCGGTTTTCAGGTATATTATTAATATAGAATGGCTATTCAGCAGCCGGGGTATCGCCTGCGGACTTTTTACCGCGATTGAGACTGGCGTATTTGCCCGAGAATTTGCTGTTGAACTTCTCGATACGTCCGGCAGTATCAATATACTTCAAACGTCCGGTGTAGAACGGGTGGCATGCGTAGCAAATATCGACTTTCATTTCAGGCTGAGTTCCACGGGTCATAAAGGTATTTCCGCAACCGCAGGTAACCTTCATTTCAACGTAGCGAGGATGGATTCCTTCTTTCATTTGAGTGATTCCTTAACAATTTCTGTGGGGGACGGTCCCTGGTAATTCGCAGATTCCTTTATCTGACAAACGATTCCTGTTACGTCTTCCCGGTGAACATGGACTTTTATTTTGCAACATTATAGTATTTATTTCTTATTTTACAAGGGGGGCATGACAGAATACGCATTTTCTTTCGCGTTTTCCGGGTTTTCTTTCCGATTCCCCGCCTCGGTCAGTTTGAACGCCGTTAAGGGGATTACGCTTGGTAGAAGTTCCGACCTATCGTTTTGCTGGGGGCATCGATTTACCGCCTGTTGCCAGAACGTTGATTTATCGTTGTAAAGGCTATTTTTACGGGAAGGCACGAAGC
>CAYZMZ010000037.1:7374-14003 GCA_964479655.1 uncultured Planctomycetaceae bacterium | reverse complement strand
ACGCTCGAAAAGGACGATAAAGTAGACGCCGTAGTTGTTCGTATTTCTCGCGAAGACGTTATTTTAGACCTAGGCGATTTTAATCAGGGAGTTGTTTCTCTGCGTCAGTTTACCGAAACGCCCGAAGCCGGAACCAAGATTAAGGTTTCAGTTGTCCGATTTAACGAGGCGGAGGGACTTTACGAAGTTTCTATGCCCAACGCGGTTGCCGATATTGGTGATTGGTCGGAAATTGAAGAAGGAATGGTTGTAGACGCCTTGATTACCGGTCAAAATACCGGCGGTTTGGAATGCGAAGTTTGTCATATTCGCGCCTTTATGCCCGCCGGACAGGTAAGCGTTTATCATCGGGATAATTTCGACGATTTAATCGGAACCCATTTAACGGCTATTGTTACCGAGGCGAAAATTGAACGCCGCAATCTGATTGTCAGCCATAAAAATTACGAACTTCGTCAGCAGGAAGCAGAAAAGAAGGAGTTTATGGCCAAGATTCGCGAAAACAAAACGGAAGAAGTTTACGATGCCGTTGTTCGCAAAATCATGCCGTTTGGCTGCTTTGTCGATATTGGACACGGAGTCGAAGGCTTGGTTCATATTAGCCGTCTGTCGTGGGGGCATATCAACAGTCCCAGCGAAGTGGTCAGTGAAGGCGATATGATCAAGGTTGTTTTGGACAAAGTTGACGATAAAGGCAAGCTGAGCTTTTCGCGTCGCGATACAATGCCCAGTCCGTGGGAAACGGCTGCCGCCAAGTACGGTGTCGGAACGGTCTGTACGGGCAAGGTTGTAAAACTGGAACAATTCGGGGCTTTTGTCGAGTTGGAACCCGGTGTAGAAGGGCTGCTCCATATTTCCGAACTGGCGCACCAACGTATTGGGCACGTTTCCGACGTTGTTAAAGCGGGTCAGGAGATTGAAATTCAAGTCGTCAGTTTTGATTCCATGACTCATAAAATCGGGCTTTCGATGAAAAGTTTGATTGCTCCGCCGGTCAAGGAAGAAGACCCGGAACAGGAACAAGAGAAAAAAGGCAAGAAAGAAAAGCCCGAAGATTTAGAAGCGATTCCGCTATCCAAAAAGTTCAGAAATAAGAAGTCTGACAACTTAAAAGGCGGAACGGGCAACTCTCATAGCGATGGCGAGAAGTTTGGTTTAAGATGGTAGTTTGTACCATGACTACTTGATTTTTCCTATCGACGCCATTTTGATTTCGCCATTGTGCAGATATAAACTTCACGTTTTACCGATTAAGGCGAAATGAAATGGCGGTTTTATGGTAAGATAAGCCAGAAAATTCCAAGTGAAACCAGTTTATTTGCAGGATATTTTTTGCGAATTTAACTAAAATGCCCAGATAGCTTATTTTAACCAAATTTAGAGAGAATAAGAGAGAAAGAGTCTGTTTACATCCAAAAACGGTTTTTTCTCTCTTTTAAAGATAGACAAAAACCGCGAGGAACCGACCAGAAAAGCAGCGATCGAACGTTCCCGCAGGCAGAACAACAAAAAAATAATAATATTTTTCAAATTATTCGATCCTATTTCAAAATTATATCGTATAATTGATAAGGTTTCTCATTTAAGCAAAATCGTTGCAAAATGAGATAAGTTCCCAACAGGCAAGTAGTTTTCAGGTCGGAGAATTACCAATTCAACGTCGCTGGCGATGCCGTAGGGGTGTTTATACTAGGACTACTTGAATTTTTCTCATGGCATCGTTTTGATTTCGTCCGAACAGAAGCAAACAACCCTTTGTTTGATGGGGGCGAAATGAAACGACTAAGGTTTGGAATGCAAACCGGAAAAAGTCAAGTGGAACCAGTTTACTTCCTGTTTAAGTAGATTTTTATTTAAACCTGTTTTATATTTTAAGGAGATTATTGTGGCTAAAGGTAAGTACTTGTTTACATCCGAGGCTGTCAGTATGGGACATCCAGATAAACTGGCTGACCAAATTTCGGACGGCGTATTAGACGCTTTGTTGGAGCAAGACCCGAACAGTCGAGTCGCCTGCGAAACGATGGTAACCACCGGTGTCGCGATTATCGCGGGTGAAGTTACGACCAAAGCGGTTGTCAACTATCAAGACATTGTTCGTAAAGTAATCAACGACGTTGGTTATACAGATGACCAGATGGGTATTTGCGGCGATACCTGTGCCGTTATGGTTGCCTTGGACAAGCAAAGCCCGGATATTGCTCAGGGCGTAGACGAATGCTCCGATTCCGGAAAGGATATTGGGGCAGGTGACCAGGGTTTGATGTTTGGTTACGCCTGCAACGATACCCCTGAAATGATGCCTTTGCCGATCGCTTTGGCTCATCGAATTATGAATCGTTTGACTGACGCCCGCAAAAATAAGGAAGTTTCCTGGCTTCGTCCGGACAGCAAATCGCAGGTTACCGTTGAATTTGAAGATAACAAACCGGTTCGTATTGATACGGTTGTTGTTTCCACTCAGCATGACCCGTCTGTAGACCAGAAGCAGATTTCCGATTGGGTTATTCCCAACGTTATTAAGCCCTGCTTGCCCGCTGAACTGGACAAGGGAGACATCAAATACTACATCAATCCGACGGGTAAATTTGTTGTCGGCGGTCCTCACGGGGATTGCGGTCTGACAGGTCGAAAGATTATTGTCGATACCTACGGCGGATGGGCTTCCCACGGCGGCGGTGCCTTCTCCGGTAAAGATCCGACGAAAGTGGACCGTTCTGCCGCTTACATGGCTCGTTATATTGCCAAGAACCTCGTTGCAGCAGGTTTGGCAGATCATTGCGAAGTTCAGCTAGCCTACGCGATTGGCGTTTCTGATCCGGTAAGCGTTTTGATTGATACTCGCGGAACGGGTAAACTGTCTGACGAAAAACTGACGGAAATCGTTCGCAAGGAATTCCCGCTTACTCCCAGCGGAATTATTAAGAAGCTGGATTTACGCCGCCCGATTTTCCGCGCAACAGCGGCTGGCGGACATTTTGGACGAGAAGGGTTCTCTTGGGAAAACACCGATAAGGCGAACGATCTGAAGAAATATCTGAAATAGAATTTCTCGTTTCGTAAATTCGTGTTTTAAACTATGACTACTTGAATTTTTCGGTCGATGCCGTTTTGATTTCGCCCAATAAGTTGAGCAAAATCCTGGTTTTGTCGATCAGGGCGAAATAGAACGGTTGTTTTTTGATAACGGTAGCCGGGAAATTTCAAGTGGAACCAAGGATACACGCCGGGTACCGGAATAGATTTGCTGTTCCGGTACTCTAAGCTATTAAGCGAATCTGATACCGTTTACACGGAGTTTATTTTGGAAATTTCCGAATTGAGACAGGGAAATATATTGTAATTGCTTTCAGCGGTCAAATCCCCGGAACTTTTCCCAATCCCCCATTTTTCTGGATTTTATCTCAAACAAGGGGGGGAATCGTCGTATAATTGCAAAAAATCGCCGGTGTCCCTGTTGAATCATCAATAAAACGTGGTACAATACACCTCAAATGCGGGTATTATTGCCTGATTGTCCAGAATAATTTATTTATATTTGTTTACGCACATAGGTGGTTGTATTATGCAAAGAGTTATGTTCAAATCGAAAATTCATCGAGCGACCCTGACCGCTTTAAAGCTGGATTATGAAGGAAGCATCGCGATTGATACCGATTTGCTTAAAGCCGCCGATATTTTGCCCGGAGAACAGGTTCACGTGCTCAATTGCAGCAACGGAGACCGTCTGATAACCTACGCTATTGAAGCTCCGGCGGGTTCTGGAACTATTATGCTCAACGGTCCTGCCGCTCGAAACGGGTACGTGGGCGATAAAGTCGTTATTATTACTTACGGACAGTACAGCAACGCCGACGCTGGTTCGCAGAAACCGACGATTGTTAAGGTTGACGAGAAGAATCGAATTAAGAAGTAAGTATATCTAAAACTAAGAAAAACAAAGATAGTTCTTGACCCCCACGGTGTAGCGGTTGGACTGAACCAGTTCCGACAACGCCCTAGCGGATTGCGATTGAGTGAATCGTGCTGATTTAAAATACCGCTTGACTTGGGGTCTTTACGCCTTTAGGCGTTTCCGAGTGGTAGTAAACGTTTTTTTCCTCCAATATTTTGAGCGATTTTTTCCGGTTTCTACCAAGGGGAAACACCTACGGCGTTGGGACAAGTGGTATTCAAAATCTACGCGATTCACTCAATCACGATAACACCGGTTCAATATCGGTACCGATTCAGTTTAACCGCGACGCGGTTGGGGGCGTCTTTTGTCGTTCTTTTCCGTGGTTTCACGCATGAATATGAACATACAAACACTGTACATTTAAAAACGGGAGCAAGCTCCCTTTATGAAAGCGGGAGCAAGCTCCCAGCACTCCAGACGACTTCGGTTCAGGGCTTCGTGCCTTCGTGTAAATTTGCCTTGAACAATACCACCTCTTTTTTCGGCAACCGGCGGTAGCCGAATCGCCTCCTCGGCTCGGGGTTCAATTTTGACTATAAATGTATATCCATCGGCCAACGCTTTATAGAGTTATTGATTAGAGGGGAAGGAAACGGCTGTTTTATGATAAAATAAGCAGAAAATATTAAACGAAACAGGGTTTAATAGAACAAAATTACGTTGAATCTATTGACTTTTACTTATTAACCTTTTACAATATAGATCAATAGATGGAATTGATTTGTGTGTCAGTTCCAATTTCCGTGAATCGTTACGATATTAGATAAAATTCATATCGGTACAGACTGATTCAATAAGTAATACTTCAAACTGTCGCTATTTAGGGTGGAACGTATGATTAAATCGAAAAAGTTATTGTTTTGTTTGGCGATCTTGCTCGTCGGTGTCTGTTGTATGGGAGAGGATGGGAAGTCAATACCCGTTTCAGACTCATTTGACCTTCGAGGTTGGTTTGAAAAGGCTCCCGCTATTCTTCCGAACGCAAAACTGCCGTTAAGAGAACTGCCGTTGTGGCATACTAACGCGCCGTTGACATCCGAACAAATTCAAGAGTTTTTTGATAAGGGACAATCCAACGGGTTTGGCGGGTTTACGTTCCTGCCTCTTTCCAAAACGACGCCCGCCTATTTGTCGGAAGGGTATTTCAAATATTTTGGCGAGGTTCTTGATGCCGCTAAAGCGCGCGGCATGAAGATTATTTTCTATGATGACGTGGACTTTCCCTCTGGTTCGGCGGGTGGAAAGCTAAAAGACAAGTTTCCCGATTCAACGTTGAAACATCTGGATAAATTTGAATGGAATGTTACAGGACCAGCGGAATTTACCGAAAAATGCCCTATTCCGCTTTCGGATAAACCCCTGTACGGACGTCCAGATGGCGTACTTCAGGCGGCTGTTGCGATGAATCGCGATACGCTGGAACGAATCGAAATTACCGATTGCGTATCAAACGGCGAATTGAAATGGTCTGTCCCAAAAGGAAATTGGAAGATTATGATTTTTGCCTGCGTTGCGGACAAGCATGCGCTGGTCGATTATATGAATCCGCAGGCGGTTCGAAATTTTATTACGCTTACCTACGAGCAATTTTATCAACGTTTTCCAAAACATTTCGGAACTACGATTCCGATTGTTTTCTACGACGATATTACCAATACTCAAACAACCGGCGGATCGCGAAATTGGACCCTGGGATTTAACGAAAAGTATAAGCAGCTTTACGGCGAAAGCTTGGGGAAAAATTATCCCGCATTATTTTACAACGTCGGTCAGGAGACGCCAGTATTACGTTGCCGAATTTGGTCGACGCGCAACGCGTTGTTTGCCGAAGGGTATCCCAAAGTAATCAACGAATGGTGCGTTGCCCACGGATTGCAGTCCAGCGGGCATCCGCAAGGACCGTATGTAATTCAGCCGTGCGATATTTGCGGGGACGCTATGTTGATGCATTGCTATTCCAGCGCAACGCTGTTTGATTCAATTCATTACTACGGGCATGGACGAAACGGATTTAAGATTCCAACGTCTGCGGCGTATAATTTTGATCAGCCTGTGTGTCTGGTCGAGATATATGGGAATTATCAAAACGATAAGTTTGACGAATCCATGTTGTATCGCAGCGCGATGGAGATTTTCGCGCGGGGAGGAAATCTGATTCTCCCCCACGGAATCTGGTCTAATCCTGCTACGATGTATATTCCGCCTGATATTTCCTGGCGTAATCCCGCATTAAATAACGGACTGCCGAAATATTCGGATTTTATTAGCCGTTGCAGTTTGTTGCTTCAAGGCGGTCGGCATGTCGCCGATATTGGGATGGTCTATCCGATAGATAATCTCAAGGCGTTTTTCCATTTTCTCAAGGAGTGGCCAAAGGGCGGTTATCCGTACGGAATCTATTTGCCGCCGGAAACGGATTATTTAGCCGTAGGAGACGATCTGACGACTCGTTGTTATCGAGATTTTACGATTTTGCATCCGATGACAATCGACAGTAAATGTAAAGTTCTTCAAACCGACGGGAAAGCCGCTTTTCTTATGGACAACGAGCATAACTGGGAACAGTACGAGGTTGTTTTGCTGACGGGGTCCGACATGATTTCATGGGAAAATTTACAAAAAATATTAGCTTTCTATCAGGCGGGCGGCAAAGTATTGGCAACGACCCGGC
>CAYZMZ010000037.1:0-7364 GCA_964479655.1 uncultured Planctomycetaceae bacterium | reverse complement strand
ATTTTTGGAATTGATCCGCGTACACAAGCACCGAACAAGGCGGCGAAAACCGGACAAGAGGATATTGGTCGTTCGGATAATTACGATAAAGTACGTGAACTTAACGATTTCGCCCAGTATCATGCGCCGAAATCCGGCAGTTTGGTCGAATACAAGGAGCCGATAAGAAATAAACGCTCTGTCTTTTTGCCCCGTCCTGACGCAGATAGTTTGCAGAAAGCGTTGGAGTTTCTGGTTGAAAACCCCGATGTTAAGATATTGCAAAATTCCGCAAAGCCGATTCCAACGTTGAATTTTGTTCCACGCTGGACATCTCCAATTGCGGGCATGTTTCAATATATTCATAAAGTGAAGAACGGGCTGGATATTTATTATCTTGCCAACTCGTCTGATACACAGATCGAATTCGATTTGCAGCTTCGAGGCTTGTTTAAGACGCTTGAAATTTGGGATCCGTATACCGGCACAATTACACCAATTGACTCAAACCGAATCATTCAAGAGAACGGGCGAACGATTGTACGCCATGTAAAACTCGATGCCGTTAAAAGTACATTTGTTGTGGGCAAACCCTAAATTTTGCCGCTGGTTTCCACAGGGAAATGCCAATTCTTTTAGGGGTTAAATGTTCATTGTCGTATGCAAAGCGCACTGGAAAGAATAACGCGAAAAGTCGTTCTACCGCTACGCAGTTGGGAGACGGTTTTTGTCGTTCATTTCCGTGTGTTTTACGCATGGATATGAACATTCAACCACTATACAATTAAGAACGGGAGCAAGCTCCCTTTATGAAAGCGCGAGCAAGCTCCCGCACTCCAGACGGGAATACCAGTCGGTAACAAGCACCGCGCACTCCTTAAAATTCGTCGTTTTTTCGTTGGGTTTGATGGGTTGATTTTATTAGCGTCCGGAGCGTTTTATACTATGACTACTTGATTTTTTCTCTTGACGCCGCTTTGATTTCGCCCTCCAGAATCATACAGCCCCTTGGTCGGTTGATAGGGGCGAAATGAAACGACTGGGGTTTGCTATTCAAACCGGAAAAAGTCAAGTGGAACCAGTATACTTAATCTTTCCGTTCTGAAAGCGCACGGTTATACAGTTCGTATAATTTATCTGCCATAACTTCGCGTCGGAATTGATCCGTAAACATAACTCTGCCGGTATTTCCATACAGAGTGCGTTTTTGTTTATCTAAAGACAGCTCAATTAGTGCCTGGGAAAGCAAATCAATATTTCGGGGCGGAATAAGATACCCTGTCTTATCGGGCAGAACCACCTCTTTGGCCCCGTCGATATCGTAACTGACAACCGGTTTGCCGGAAATAAGTGCCTGGGGTAAAACGCGGGCTAGTCCTTCCCGCAAACTGGTATGAACAACGATGTCCATTGCGGAAATCATCGCGGGAATTTCGCAAGAGGGTATCAATCCGGCGAAAATAAAATGATTTTGAAGTCCTGCCCGGCGGACTTTTTCCTGAAGTGATTGCCGTAAAATTCCATCTCCAACCAGAAGAAATTTTACAACTGGATTTCTGTCTACTACTTTCTTGGCGGCGATAATTAAATCGTCATGCCCTTTCAGTCTGAATAGCCGGGCGATTTTACCGATGACAATATCGGTTTCGGAAAATTCCCATTTTGCGCGGGTTGACGCTCTCCATTGCGCAGAATCCAAGAACGGCTGTACGTCCATTCCAGAATAAATCGTGGTAAATTTACCCGAATCGGCAATTTTCGCATCTAAAAATAGCTCTGTCATGGCATCGGCAACCGAAACCAAGGCATCGCATTTTTTCGCCGCCCATCGTTCGCAAGTCTGATTAAAGAGACGGGAAAAGCGGCTGCCGGTTTTGTACCACGGTGCTCCATGAATGGTATGAACGATAAACGGTACCCGGAGAGCGGCGGACGCCTGACGCCCTAAAATCCCCGCCTTGGCTGAATGAGTATGAACAATATCGGGCTTAAAATCACGCAGAGCGGATTTAAGCTGATAATAGGCGGGAATATCGTAGAACGGATTAATCGCTCGAATCAAAGACGGAATTTCGATTATCTCAACTCCCGCCGACCGAGCGAATTGAACCAAAGACCCTTCCGGTCCAACGGTTGGACCGGTTAGCAATCGCACTTCAACCGAATGTCGCGCAGCCAAGTCAATACAGCTGTAAACGGTATTTTCCTGCGCTCCGCCAAGTATCAAGCGCGTAATTACATGGGCAACTTTCATCGGATTGATTTAATCTCTCTGCGCTGACATCCAAAGCTGAAGAATATACCAGAACAGCAAGGCAACGGAGGCAAACAACGCCAGCGACGCGGCAACATACTGATCTGTTCTGTAATTGAGCATGATGTTGGAGGTATCGTATAAAATATATCCGCAGGCCAAGGCGATCATCGCGTAGGTAAAAATCGGTCCCAAGTCAAAGCCGACAACAATCGCAAGGGCAATCAGACCCATCGCGGCCAGTCCGCCGAAAATCAAAAACGTTCGCAAAAACGAAAAATCCTTCCGGGTAATAAATACAATCGCGGTAAGAATTGCCGTTAAAGCTACCGTCGAGCCGCCCGCCATAACAATTACGCCGGGATAGAAGTTTTGAGCGATAAACAGTATCGGCAGAAAGATTATCGATTCCGCGACAACGTATAATCCCAGTCCGGCGTACTGCATAGCTTTGCTGGTAGAGTTATTTGCCCATACGTCGGCAATCCAGGAAACGCCCATAAAGACACCTAAAACAATCAGCCAGGAATATTGTGTTCCTAACATAGTTTGCATCAAAGGCTCAACGTCCATGGTATTGAGTACCACCGCTTCAATGGCGATAAAAGCCGCAATGGCTCCCGCCAAGTGCAAGTACGTTTTGGCAATAAATGAACTTCGTAGTTCTTCCGGGGCGTCGGCCGCAAAAACATCGCTAGGTAAATAATTCTGATCCATCGCTCCTGCCTGAGACGTTCCGTAATTTTGATTATCCATAACAACAATCCTTTCTGCAAAAAAAGACTAAAGTGATTTCTTCCATTGGGCTAACGCGGCGATAAAGGACGGCTCTGTTCCGCAGCAGCCGCCTAAAAATCCCGCGCCAGCTTCGACCAAAGCGGGCGCAAAAGCCGCGAATTGCTCGGCGGTTTGCGTGTAATGGGCCGTCGAATCGATGATTTCCGGTAAACCGCGATTTCCTTTAATCCAAATCGGTAAACCGGAAGCATCGTGCAATCGCTGACAAATGGGAATAAAGCCTTCAATGCCCTTACCGCAGTTGGAGCCGATTATATCCGCTCCGGCAGCTAAAAGAGCTTCTACCGCCTTTTCAGGTGTCGCACCCATCATAGTTCGATCTTTCTTTTTACCGGAATCGAACACCATGCAGGCGACAACCGGCAAACCGGTTGTTTTGGCCGCCCGAACGGCGATTGACGTTTCTGTCGGACACGACATCGTTTCTATGACGATTCCGTCCGCTCCTCCGGCGGCCATCGCAGTCGCTTGAGCTTCAAACGCCTCGAACAGCTGATCTTCGGATACCTGACCCATCATCAGGATTTCTCCCGATGGTCCCATAGACGCAAAAACCTTGCAGGAAGTTCCTTCGCACGCCTTGCGGGATATTTCTACACCCGCCTTGTTAATAGCAAACACCTGGTCAGCTTCTACGCCCGATTTTTTCAAGGTAAAACGATTCGCGCCAAAGGTATCAGACAGAATTATTTGACTTCCTGCCTGAACATAACTTTGTGCAATTTTTAATACGCTTTCCGGGTGCGAAAGGTTCCATAAATCTGGACATTCCCCCGATTCCAGCCCCAGAAGCTGGAATTGCGTGCCCCAGGCACCGTCTAAAATTACAGGTTTGTCAGTTAATAATTGTTCAATAGTTGGATGCATAGTTTTGTTGTTAGGTTAGTACAGGTATTAATTTAGTATTATACGGATTCTAATTGAATTTTCTCGACTTATGTTGTTATAAATCAGCCGTTTCATTTCGCTCCAATCAATAAAACAAAGGGTTGTTTTATTTTGCTTGGGCGGAAATCAAAACGGCGTCGATAGGAAATTTCAAGTAGTCTATAGTATAAACTGTTGGCGAGTGAAATTAAAAAAATTAACGAATTTATTCCGGGCGAGGTACTTGCTGACAGATTGCTTCAGCAATAACATCGGGATTGGTTCCTTTGCGAAGTCGGACTAATTGCTTTCCGGATTTACTGACAATTTGAGCCAGTTCTTCAGAATGTTTGTGGCTGCACCAAGGAATATAAATTAAAAACAGGGAAACATCGGGGTCGTTTAAAGCGCCGTCAAAACGGCTGAGCGATTCGCTATGATTGGTTGAATTCCAAATCAGGGTAACGTTAAATCGTTCCTCAATTCGCTTGATGATATGTTCCTTCGGCTCTCCGCCGATAAAAATCATGCGCGTCCCGCCGAACATATCCCGCACCCGTTCAACCGCCGGAGTCGGTACGTTATCCGGCAGCAGAGCACCAAACGCCTCCATTTCTTCGGCTTCCATAACGCGGGCGCGGTGTATTTCGATTTCCTGAATGATTCGTCCGAACTCATCGGTTGAATCGACGTCCTCCGGCAGTACATCGATAAGCGGTTCCAGCTGCTGACGGAAAAACAAGTCAGACGGCGGCATGTTGTAATCTGTGCATAATTCAGTTGAAGCCGCTATGATTTTACCCCATTGTTCGGCAGGCGAATTGCCTTCTTTGAGTTGTTTGACGTGATATTCAACTTTTCCCAGTAGATTACGCTTTTGTTTCGATTCCACACTTTTAGAATAATGCAACTCCTGCAAAAGGGCAATTTCGTTGACAATTTCGGGCGCGTTTTCTCGCGGAAGTTCTTCCTGCGTTTTCATGTTGTACAGAAAACAGCTTTCTCGATTTCCCAATTCGCGCAGATAGCGGAACGCCTCGCTTTGGAGCGGATCGATGGTAATTTCCCGCCCTAAACTACGAAGCTGGGTTTTGAGAATACACTGCGCGTTGGCGGCCAGCTGGGCGGAGTTCTTTAGTAATTCTTTACCCTCAAATCCAATCGGACGCGATTGCTCAACCTGCTTGAGAAACCGAAACGCCGCTAAAAGCGTGTCGTAACATTCACCGAGCTGTTCGTATTCCTCCGGTTTGGCCAAAGGATTGCGAATTGTCCAAATATAAACGTCTAACTCTTGTGCCTGACGGAGAAAACTGGAATCGGTGGGAGCAATTTGGGTTTGGTAATCCGCCTTTTGACGAATCAATTCTTCTCGTTGAATCGCCCAACGACAATGATGCGCCAATAAATCTGAACCCTCTATAATATGATCAATATTGGTTCCGATACTGTTTGGATGGGCGATAGCAAGCGTATTTTCCGGCAAAACGTTTTCAGAAATCGGCGTCTTGATTCCCAACTGCAATTGATTGATTGCCTCAACAGCGGACAGAGGCTGATTTTCTTTGCGGCGAACGTCGCGAATACGAGCGGGAACGCCAGCCCCTTCTTCTTCCCAGCGTAAATTGACCGGCAAAAAACTTTTGAGAATTCCCCGTCCTTGCGTATCGATGGCTATCTGCTGTTCCCGAATCGCGCTGATATTGCAGCCTAATTGCAGGGAATAAATCCATTGAAGAACCAGCGAAACATCGACTACGCCGTTTTTGCTATCGACAAAACTTCCCAAGGATTTTTGAATTTTATCTTTCCAAAACGCCTCGTCCGGCTCCAAAACCTCAAGCGTAGAATCTAAATCTGTCGAAGTTGAATCGTCTGACGCGCTTGTCTTTGTAGATAAATCTATCCATTGACTGCATAACGCCTTGTAGTTTTCCGGCTGCGGCTTGTTGGCGATTATAATTACATCTAACTTTTCGCGCAGAATTTTTAGCAACGGACGAATATCGGTTTTGCAGAAAGGAATTATAACCTTTGATAGCATAGCCTCGGGTTTTATTGGCTTGGAGACCTGTTCAATGACGTCCATCGCCAAGGCATAGTCGGCGTTTTCGCAGGAATGAATTTCAAAATCTTGCTGTAATAAATCGGGAGCTTGATTGAAATGCGCTTTATCTAAAAACGCCCGACGCGTTAGAAAGTCAACGTCAGGAATATCGAGCTGCTGTAAATACAGTTTCCAGTCTTGTGGATTATTGTTTATTTCGATAAACTCTCCGGTTAGGTATAGGACTTCAATCATCAAGGCACCTTTTTCTTTAAAATATATAAAAATCTATTATTATACTAACTTTATACTATGACTACTTGAATTTTGGGACGAACTCAAAACGGCGTCGAAGGAAAAAATCAATGGGTTCTCGTAAAATCCCGGAGTTTTCCTCTGGACGGCGGAAACTCAAGGATTCGATTAACTCTATTTTAATCTAATTACTCTATTTTAATCAAAATTAATAGTATTAGGATGTAAATATCGCGGAACTAATCAATTTTTTCTCGAACAAATTTAGCCTGCGGCTGTCCGCCTTTTCCGGTAACCCCTTCAGGAATATAACGAACTTTCTTTCCTGGCGATACGGGGTCGGGAAAAGAATCGCCCTTCTGCAGTATTATATACGCCTCAGGCATTTCTCCAAACGCGCGGGCACCGGCTGCCTGGCAGGGGAACCAAACGCCCTTCCCGCTTTCATCGATAAGATAAAATTCGGGATAGCAATGCCCCGGTACCCAAACCGTACGGGCAGGAACTCCCTTGGCGCGGCAAATGGCGATAAACAAAGACGTAAGTTCTTCGCAATCCCCGGTTTTATCTCGCAAGGCAGCCAACGCGCCTTTTAACGGTCCGTTTTTATAGGTTATTTCGTTACGAACCCAATCGTAAACCGCTTCAACCTGTTTCCAGGCGGTTTTCTGTTCGCCTCCAATTGTTTTAGCCAACGCCTTAATTTTGGGATCGTTACTTTCTATCATGGGGCTGTACTGCAAATACGGACGCATTAAGGGAGTAATATCCTTCTTTTCGGGAATCGTATAAACGTCGGTATTATCGGGTGCGTACTGCGGATAGGACGAAATTTCAAAGGTTTTAATCGCCTGAGCTGATTCCCGAGACGGCAATCTTGGGATTACCATGACCATTTGTTCAACTCCGCCCGCCAGCTTTCTTTCGGTTACTCGAACTCCGGAGCTAATATCTTCTTCCAATAGTTTAACGGATTGTTCCGGCCAGTTGACAGGCAAAGGAGCGGTTACCGTAATTCCCTGACAATCGCCTCGGGTAGCACTGATTATCGCGCCGCATTTCCATTTCAGGGTTTTTGCTTCGCCCAAAGTCGTACCGTTTTCGCCTTGCCCTTTCGATTCGGCTTTCGGAACGGTTTTAGCAAATTGCGCGTAAGAAATAGAT
>CAYZMZ010000036.1:6752-14090 GCA_964479655.1 uncultured Planctomycetaceae bacterium | reverse complement strand
TCTAAATGCGAATTGATAATCTGAACTTCGTATTCGCCATGAATATACAAACCGCTGTTTCCTGCCCCCTGACCGGGAATCAGAAATTCCGCATGAATCAACGCGTCCTTGAATATATAATCCGAATAAATATGATTCGCTCTGACAGGTCCCGTCCCTTGAGTAGAAACCAGCGTATTGTCCTTCACCGTCCAATCTGGATATAAGGGGGAATCTTTGGACTTAAAACGATTCACAAAATTCCCGTTCGCGTCGGTACCCAGCAGTAAAACGCCGTCTGCGGGAACCGATTGAAAATTGGGCTTTAAATCGGACGGTACCGATTCGGTCTGTTGCGAAAAAACAACGGACAGACCGCAAAATAAATTAATCAATAAAATCAAAGGTACTTTCATAATTCGATACTTTCAAGGTTGGGCAGGATTTATACGGTTTTCACCTGACTTTTCCGGTTTGAATAACAAACCCCAGTCGTTTCGTTTCGCCCCCATCAATAAAACAAAGGGTTATTTTATTGATGGGGCGAAATCAAAACGACATCAAGAGAAAAAATCAAGCAGTCTTAGTATAACATTCTACCCGATTTCCCAACCTTTCCTATAGGAGGGGTACACAAATTCATCAATCGCGGAATTTTCGAGAGATTTAAGATTGGCCGCGTCCCAGGTAAATCCGTCTTTTGCGCCCGCTCGATAGGCGCAGTTTCCTAAAAGAACGGTTTCAGCCAGAGGTCCGGAGTAATCAAAATTACAGGTAGCTGGAGTTCCGCCTTTTATGGCGTTGATCCATTCGTTATGAAAACCGGGAGATGAAATAATAGATTTTGCCGGAGTCACAAAATCCTTAAACTGCTGTTCAGGAAACAGCTTTGCCCATTGATAATCGCAATACATGATGCCTTTTGTACCAATAAACAAATTATTACCTCCCTTTTGCTTTTCCAAACCGTACTTCTGAAGAATCTCTTGCGGTTTTCCATGAGACCAATGCAATACAACAGAGGGTAAATCCTTGCCATCAAAAGACTTGCGGGCGGGGAATCGATAGATTACACGCATGGAGTTCGGGGTTCGCTGGGAATCAACCTCCGGTCCGGCAGCCGAACACCAATTGCAGTGCTGTAAATCTAAAGCCCAGAAGGGAACATCTAAAATATGACAACCGAAGTTACCGGTTTCGCCGGTTCCGAAATCCCACCAAAAACGCCATTTGTAGGGACATAATTCAGGCGTATACGGACGTTCAGACACTGGTCCTAACCATAAATCCCAATCCAAGGTCTCCGGAACGGGCGGAAATGAAGTGGGCATAATGGGCATACCTCGAGTTCCTCCCACCCAGGAGTATACTTCTTTTATTTCTCCGATTACTCCTGATCTAACCAGTTCTACCACTTTCCGCATTCCTTCTCCGGCATGCCGTTGAACACCAAGCTGAGTGGCGAGATGGTTTTTCCGTGCCAGTTCCGTTAAAATACGACATTCTTTCACCGTTCGAGCCATCGGCTTTTCCAGGTATAAATGTTTATTCAACGACATACCGATAAAAGCGGGATGAAAATGGGTATGATCCGGCGTTGAAACAGAAAAAGCATCGAATTTATCGGCGTACTGGTCAAACATTTTCCGATAATCCGTAAATTTTTTGGCCTGCGGAAATTGGTTAAATGCGTTTCCGGCACGCACTTCGTCGCAATCACACAGAGCAACGATATTTTGATTTTTCAGTCCATTAAGCTGATGACCGCCTTGACCGCCCAAACCGATACAGGCGATATTTATTTTCTCATTGGGAGAATCTTCCGCTTTTGCGCGAGCTGAAGTTCCGGGTAAAAATAGACCTAAGCCGATTGCTGCGTGCAATTTCAATGCGTCACGTCGATTTAACATTTGTACCTCCAAAATTTTAGTGGGAAGGATAGGGGGGAAACGATAAAAACGGTATTATCGCTGACTTATACTGGTTCTACTTGAAATTATCCGGATTGTATTACCATAATACAGTCGTTTTATTTCGCCTTAATCCGTAAAATCGGAAGTTTTTATTCCAACAGGGGCGATCGAAAAAATCAAGTATCCATAGCATAAAACCTCATTTTACCAAACCCAGTGATAAAATACAATAGCCTACCGAGTTTTTTTCTTAATTTTTTTGATTTTCTAGTCCCTATTGCATTGAAAAATCAGTTTATTATAATATAAAGCAAGTCGCACGATCCAACAAAGCATGAATTATTATCGGAATCGGAATCCCTCAGCAACCAAACTGGTTTCACTTGAAATTTTCCGGCTGGTATTATCATAAAATAGCCGTTTCAGTTCGCCTTATCCGGGAAAACAGGGATTTTTAATTTCTCCGGCGGCGAAATTAAAACGGCGTCGATAGAAAAAATCAAATAGTCATAATAAAAAACTAAATCAATGAGCAATAAACCAAATCAAACGAAAGAAAACTGGGGCACAAAAATCGGCATAATTTTAGCGGTAGCCGGTTCTGCTGTTGGTTTAGGAAATTATCTGCGTTTCCCCGGCTTGGCAGCCCAATACGGAGGCGGTGTCTTTTTGATTCCGTATTTTACCGCCTTTTTATTGCTCGGACTTCCGTTGGCGTGGTCTGAATGGGCGTTGGGACGATTCGGCGGACGTCATGGATTTAATTCCGTGCCCGGCGTTTACCGGGCGGCGTGGAATAATCCCGTAGCTCCCTATTTGGGCGTGCTGGGCGTTATCATGCCGGTTCTGATTTTCGTCTATTACATCTACATCGAAGCGTGGTGCCTGTCGTATGGAATGAGGTATTTATTCGGTATGATGACGCCCGAAACGCTGGGGGTTACCGGGCAGATGATTCACGATTATCTAATTCGTCAGCCGGATTTACTATTTGATTTTTTTAATTCCCATACGTCTTTGTTAGGCGGTTTGAGCTTTACCGCTCCCGACGCACTTACCGTTTGGGCAAACGCCAATCCAGAGGCATTCCAAAATATTTTAACCCAAAACGCCGATCAGATTTCCAGCTTTATCAATTCTCAAGCTACTTTGCGCAATTCAATTTACTACAATATTTTCTTTGCTAATTTTACCGGGCTAAACGCAGACGGCGAGGCGTTGGGAAACGTTTCCAAATTTGGCTTGCTAGGCTCAACGTCGGTATCGCTTCTGATTTGTTACGTCCTGAATTTCTGGATAATATACAACGGAATAAGCAAGGGTATCGAACGATTTTGCGTGTATGCGATGCCGGCCTTGCTGTTTTGTTCGGTTATAATTCTGATTCGTGTTTTGACGTTGGGAACGCCGAACCCCGATTTACCCGAACAGAATTTGGTAAATGGATTGGGATACATGTGGAATCCGGTTAAGCCGGGCAGCGGGGTCGGATTTATCGAATCGCTGGCAAAGCCTGAAATTTGGATGGCGGCCGCAGGACAGGTGTTTTTCTCCTTGTCTGTCGGATTCGGTCTGATTCTTACGTATACCTCCTATTTGAAAAAAGACGACGATATTGCGTTGTCCTGCCTGACGGCGGTTAGCGCGAACTCGTTTTGCGAAGTTGTTTTAGGAGGATTGATTACGATTCCCGCCGCTTTTGTATTTTTAGGTTCAAGTTATTTGCAAGGCCATATCAACAGTACTTTCGATGTCGGATTTAAGGTTCTTCCCAACGTTTTTGGACAGATGCCGCTGGGCGGATTGTTTGGATTCCTGTTTTTCTTCCTCCTGTTTTTAGCGGCGGTAACCAGTACCGTGTCTATGCTTCAGCCGTCGATTGCTCTGTTTGAGGAAGGATTGAATCTGAAAAGAAAAGATTCCGTTGCGTTGCTGGCGTTTATCTGCTTGATAGGTACCGCTTTTGTCGTCTATTTTTCCCGCGGCTTGGGGGCTTTGGACAACATCGATTTTTGGATGGGAAACGTCTTTATATTCCTGCTGGCAACGATTCAATCCGTGCTGTTTGCCTACGGCTTGGGCATGGATAAAGGCATGAAAGAATTGCGGCATTGCGCTAAAATCAAGATTCCCCATTTCGTTGATTTTATTATTAAATACGTAACTCCGACGTACCTGATAATCGTATTTATTGCCTGGCTGTACACCAACCTGGGCAACAAGCTCTATGAGGTATTTACCGATAAAATCGCGTTTATGTCGATTATGGTTATCGCGGTTGTATTCGGATTGTTTTTCTATGTTGTCGCCCGCGCTGTTGACGGCTGGAAAAAGAAGGAAGCCATGCTGAGCGAAAAATCCGGCATAATAACCTACGACGACAACGCCGATATAAACTAAATCCTGCAAACTCCGTCGAGAACATTTCGGATTTGATTGACGTTCCGTTCCAGTATATATTTATTTAGTATTCATTTACACACATAATTATCATGACAACAGCCGGTTGGTGTTTTATGCTTATTGCCTGTATTTCGATTACCAGTTTATTTGGCTGGTGTTTAAGTAAGGTCTTGTTTGATTCTCAATCCAACGTCAGTTCCCCGATCAATACCGATCTTCCCGACAGAAAAAGCGATTCGGACAGTTCTTCCAGCTCACGAATCGGTTTGTAGTCGAACTGGCGGGGGACGGGAACTGAAAAAAGGCCGGGCGGTATTCGGGATGATTTTACGGGAAGGCGCGCCCCCGTGCTGGGGAGGCGGTTCGGCTACCGCCGGTTGCCGAAATTTTGGTTGGCGTTGTTCATTGTGATTTTACGAAAAGGCGCACGAAGAAGAATTACAAGGGTTAATTTTGAATACTGCTTGCCGTCCAACCGCCGTTAGGTGTTTCCGTACGGTAGAACGACTAATCATCGAACCGAATCGCTCCCGGAGGGAGCAACGAGAGGTAGAACACAGCGTTCCCCGTGTTCCCGTCACTGAAGTGGCGGGTTATCGAGGGAAAATACAAATCAATGGAATAACGTTATCCCGCTTCGCGGTTAAAACATACACAAAAAATCTACTGTCATTTCAGTCAGGTATTCTAAACGACTTGAATCTTCGATAACAAATCAAAACTGCGCTGCCCAACAGAAGCAGCAGAAAAGCCGATGGTTCGGGAACGATTATCAAATAAGGGGAATTGCCGGTATATTTTACGATAATATTATTACCCTCTTGTAAAACTTCCCAGCCAGAGGCGTTCCACGAATTAGGGTTGTAATAAAGCGCGTAATTCCATGCGGAATAATCAAAACCGGTTACTCCCGTGGATTCAACAAGCGTAAATACGTGAGATTGGTCTAACTGAGAACTGAGAATATTAAGGATGAATTGTGCCCCCGCTTCAAACACCGCAGCCCCATTTACATCGAGCAAATCGTTATTGGGAGAATCATCCGCATTGAAATCAGCCAGATCAATCCAGAGCGTAGCACCGGAAGAGAGCGTAAAATCTCCGCTGGTCGTTCCAACTTGAGTTGTACCAATTCGATCCGCGGAATTTGACGACGCATAAATTCCGGGGGAAAAAGTCCCTGATCCAATGGTCAATCCCGCGTTTAATGCACCGCGAATATCTAATTCTCCTGAACCGCTGGAAATAAAACTGGAACCGGAATAGACGTTCCCGTCTATAGTCAGCGTTTTTCCTGTCGCAGTATTAGCGGAAAGAGAGGCGGTTGTAATTTCACCGGAAGAATTTATATCGCCTTTTACAAGCATATTAGTAAACCGGGGATTGGTTACAGTCGATTCGTCGGGATTATCAAAGGTTACCGATGCGCCATTGGCCACTTTAATATTTCCCGTAATACTACCGGTATACGTTTGATTTGTTCCAGCTAAAATTACATCCCCAATACCGGCGGTACCGGAATTGGTGTGCAAATTCCCGATTTCTACGCTTGATCCTGTCAAGGTAAGCGTTCCTGCCCCTGTTTTATAGGCATCGGAGGTACCATAGCTGGAACCGTAACCCGTTCCATACTGCGTATCCGCCACCTTTCCGGATAAGGTCAGGTTAGTTTGTGTATCAATATAAGAATCGGAATCAAGAATATTAATATCGTTAGCCAGCGTAATATTATTCTCTATACTTCTTAGGGTTCCTCCAGACAGAGTAACCGCACCGGTTCCCAAGGCTTTGCCGTTATTAATTTCCAGGGTCGCAGCTGTTATCGCGGTTCCCAAGGTATAATACCCCGTCCCCTTTAAGGTTACAACGTTGCCTACACCTGTTATATCGAGCAAAAATCTGTTTTTATAATCGGCATCCTTCGTTCCAGAGATAACACCAAAAGTACCCAGAAAAACAGAGGTGTTTTTTCCTTCACCTCCGCCGATCGTAAGCGAGGCCTTATTGCTTGCGTATGTACCAGAACTGGAACCGGCACGCCGGACTACGGAGTACTCATCTCCATTGAGTTGCGCAATACTAAATTTACCTGCCGCTTCCAATCCTAACTCGGCAGTATACGTAGTACTGCCTATTGTTTTACCGGATAAATTAAAAGATGTATAATCGGCTTCATATACATACACGATTGTTTTTTGGGCACCTAAAAAAGCTTGTACTCCATTTAACTCAACGGTTCCGTGAAAACTGCTCATATCTCCGGTAAAGTAAACGGCCTGATACGTTTTTTTGTTGGCAGCAGTATCGGAACCGCTTAAATCAAGGCTTTTGCGAATGGTTCCTTCACCCGCCAAAGTATTCCACAGAACGTATTGCCCGCAGGGGTTACTGGCGTATTTACCGTTGTTGACAATTTCCAGTACACCTCCGCTTTCGATGGTTACCAAGGAAGAGCCTTCCGTGGTCATACTATCTGCGGAAATATTCCAAACATTCCCCAAGGAAGTCCAGGCTTTCGAGATTGATGACGTACTTCCCCATGTACTTCCATATACCTGCAACGTACTACCGTTTTTTATTGTCGTCGTACCGGTATAAGTATTTCCTAACGCCGAATTGGTGGTCGAACCCGTATTGTAGGTTTCATGGGAAAACAGAACCGTACCGCCGGAATCAATAACGACATTTCCCGTACCGGTAATTTTATTGGATACGGTCAGTGTGGGCGAGGCAACATTGGAATCGCCGTTGCCGATAAACGTAACGGTTCCGTCGAGTGTAATTACCCGATTGGTAACGTCGGTTCCTTGCAACGTGCATTCACCCATGTTTTGTACGCTTACATTTCCCCAGTGCATCGAGGCAACGGTAGCCGTTGTCGTATCAGCGGAAAATTTCAGTACGGCAGGAGAATCACCACCACTGGGAGTAATCGTACCGTCCACGTTCTTATAGCCTACGTAAACCGTATTGCCGCCAAAAGTAGGGGTTCCCGAGGGAGATGTAAGAGTCAACCCGCCAGAGGTATAGTAATCGTTGGCAG
>CAYZMZ010000036.1:5608-6742 GCA_964479655.1 uncultured Planctomycetaceae bacterium | reverse complement strand
CGCCAGCAATTCCCGCATCAGGATCAGGCGCGGCGTGATCATCGCCAGATACGAAGCGGTGCCGTCGCTCCAGGTTGTATCCAAATCCCATTGGGTTGTTCCGCTTTGACTTTGCCAAACCTGATCTGCATACAAATCGGAGCACAGTACTCCCCATAGCAGCAAGCAGCTAAAAATAATTAAGCGGAAAAAATACATGTTGCAACACCCTTTCACAATATGATTGTTGTGCCGTTTCCAAGTACCGTATTAAGCGCAAACAGACTTAAACTCCTTTTAATTATACAATATAAATGAAAAAATTCAAGAGAGTTTATTAAAAATGCGCTGTATTTCGCATAAATAGTACAATATTCTCATCCAGAAGGGCGTTTTAACAGAAAAATGTTGATTATTTTCCGTTTTGTCGCTCTCCCTTGCGATTTATCCGATTCGGGTTATACTTGTTATCAAAGTAATCGATTCCGACCCGTTGCGGCGAATAGGGTTTTGCTGACAACTCCCGTGTAATCGATAAAAATGTTATACTGGTTCTATTTGACTTTTTCCGGTTTGCATAACAAAGCTCCGTCGTTTCATTTCGCCCCCTAGATCAAACAAAGGGTTGTTTGATTCTGATTAGGAGAAATCAAAACGACGTCAGGAAGAAAAAATCACGTAGTCATAGTATAAACTGGTTATCGTCTTGTTTTTTGACCCGTCCATTTACTATCAAATTAAGGAGTATATTTCATGGTCAGTTTAAAAGGAACCCAAACAGAGAAAAATTTGCTAACCGCATTCGCAGGCGAATCGCAGGCACGAAATCGCTATACGTTCTTCGCCTCCGCAGCGAAAAAGGAAGGATACGAACAAATCTGTGCGATTTTCACCGAAACGGCTGAAAACGAAAAAGAACATGCCAAGATTTTCTTCAAATATCTGGAAGGCGGAACAGCCGAAATCACCGCAACGTTTCCCGCAGGTAAAATCGGTACAACCGCTGAAAACCTGAAAGCTGCAGCCGACGGAGAAAACGAAGAATGGTCTGAAATGTATCCTAAATTCGCCGAAATCGCCAAGCAGGAAGGTTTCGCGGCTATCGCCAACAGCTTCGAGAAAATCGCGACCGTCGAAAAAGAACACGAACAGCGC
>CAYZMZ010000036.1:0-5598 GCA_964479655.1 uncultured Planctomycetaceae bacterium | reverse complement strand
ACCCCGGTCTTCTCGAGGATCATTGCCATGTAAACGAACAGCGGTATCGCGACCTGTTAGCCAAGGTTGAAGCCGGAACGGTTTTTGAAGCCGACGACGTTATCGAATGGAAATGCCGCAATTGCGGTTACGTTTATCGCGGTAAAACGGCTCCGAAAGCCTGTCCCGCCTGCCTGCATCCGCAAGCCTATTTTGAAAAGAAATAGGAAACGCAGGGCGGTCTTTTATGGCTGCAAGAGGACGACAAAACTAGAGATGCCGACGTTTCCATGGATGCCGACAAAATGTCGGCGTTCTCAGGATTAAAATGTCGGCGTTCCTACAGCGTTGAAGCGATTCTTTATTCTGCTATCAGAAAGAGAATAAATGTATAGCTGGTATTTACAATAATTCCCTTTCTGATATAATTCGATATAGTATTAGTTAGTTTTATTGATTTTACTTTCAACAGAGAAAGAATCCGTTATGTCAGAAGCCTCAGCAGCCGCGTTGTCTCAAGTTATCGCTCAATACGTTCCCGTTGTTCCAGAATTGGCGCAGCTGGACGAACACCAAATCCAGCAACTGGCTCGATACTGTCAGTTGGAATGGGATTGGAACGAGAAAATCAACCTGACCCGTCATACCGATTTCGATAAATTCGTTACGCACGATTTAGTCGATACGTTAGCCTTATCCCGTCATATCGGAAAAGAACGCGTTTTAGACGTCGGTTCCGGCGGCGGGGTTCCGGGCGTTCTATTGAAAATCCTCCGTCCTGAACTGCATATCGATCTGTGCGAATCCGTTAATAAAAAGGCAAATTGTTTAGTCGATATCGTTGCGCAGCTGGAATTGCATACCGATGTTTATATCGGCAGAGCCGAGGATATTTTGCCGGACGTTCGATACAATACACTCACCTTCCGCGCGGTAGCTAAAATGGCTAAAATACTGGAATGGATGCGTCCTCAATTAAACTCGTTTGACCGAATTCTTATGATCAAAGGTCCCGCTTGGGTGGAAGAACGCGGTGAAGCCCGGCATTTTGGTATGATGACCAACTTGTCTTTGCGTAAACTGGAAGAATATACCCTCCCCAATACCGCCACCGAAACGCGTCCAGATGCCGTTTCCGTTATTTTGCAGGTTTGTCATAAAACGCGGCAACAGGAAGACGGTTCGGTTTTGATGACCGAATGGAAACGTCCAACGGGCAAACCGCGTACCCGCAAACCCCGCTTTGACGAAACAGTCGGCGAAGAGTAAAAATCCTAATTTCAAATGCACTGGGTTTGATGTTGAATTATCGGGCATTTTTACACCTATAACTTTGTACCCGCGTTTATTATTGTATCCGAATTGAGCTTGCTCTCAAATTTGATATTGCGCCCGCTTCGTCCCCCAAATTGATAGGTCAGAAAGAACGTTTTCTGACTTATCCCAGCATGGTAGTCTGAAATTCCGTCGGGGCGTGTTGAGCGAGATATTCGTTTACGCCTTCTAAAGTAAGCGATTCGATTCTCGCGCAGCGTTGTTCTAAAGTCGGCAGATATTTTAGGTTCATCCAATCGCCCGCCAAGCTCATTGCGCGGGAAGAACAGGATTCCTGCTCCATAATTAAGCTGGTTCTCGCCCTCACTTTAACCCGATTGAGTTCTTCCAAAGAAATACCCTGTTTTAATTGATTGATTTCTGCCATTAAACATTCTTTTGCAACGTCGGTATTTTCGGTACTGGTTTCGACCGAACAAAAAACCGCCGCATGCCGAGGCAAGCAATAATAGGTTGCCGCGACAGAATAGCATAGCCCTCGCCGCTCCCGGAGCTGGGTAAACAGACGTCCACTTGTTCCGCCGCCCAAAGCAGAGATTCCCGACCAGTGTTTGTAATAATCCGGGTGAGAATAGGGTATACCGTCAAAGGCGATAATTATTTGCGTTTGCTGCGCTTTGTAATCGATATGCTTATCTTGTCGAGGTTTGGCTTTGTCGATAATTTGAAGCGGTCCTTTGGATTGCCATGGTTCGAAAAACAGCTCGACTTTTTTCTGCAATTCGTCCCAATCAAAATTTCCCGCCACCGATAAGACGGTATTATCAGGACGATAGAAATCGGAATAGAACTTTTTCAATTCTTCCATCGTAGCAGATTGGAGAACGTCCAGGTTTCCGTAGGAATTTTCGCCCCACGGATCGGGAAAGAAATCCTTTCGCGCGTTTAACGCGATTAGCAGTCCGGGATCGTCTTCGATTCCCAGCCGTTCCAAAATCACGCTTTGCCGGGAAGGTTCCAAAGAATCCGATTCAAACCGCGCCTGCTGAGCTAAACTGGCGTATATTTCCAAAACAGGAAACAGATTGGTTGCCGGCAAGGTAACATAGTAGGAAGTATAACCGATACCGACTTTTTCTCCCCGGTCAACACCGAAAGATTGTAAATCCTCCATAAACTGACGGCTATTCCATCGCCCGCACCCGCGCAGAGCCATTTCGCATACAAAAGACGCGATTCCGCGTCGGGATGGCTGTTCGTAACCCACTCCGGCGGGAATATCCAGCGAAAAAGCGCAGGATTTTAAGTAAGGCATCGGTTCTGCCAATAAAGTTAAGCCGTTAGGATACGTTCGGGAATAAATCATAATAGGAAAGGATTATAGCACGAAATAAAAAATAGCCCAGTAGTATGGACTAGGCGTAAAATACCCGGACGGAAAATATCCAGACGGCAATTTGTCTTTTACCAAAATTAACCGCTTTGGAAGAAAACCGATTCCACTTGATATTTTCCAGCCTATATTTCCGTAAAACAGCCGGTTTCATTTCGTCTTAATCGGTAAAACGAGGAATATTTATTCGTACTGTGGCGAAATCAAAATAGCGTCGATAGAAAAAATCAAGTAGTCATAGTAAAAAACCTTGAATTTGATAAATTATAGCATAATTTTAACGATTGAATTTGTTACAATAAATTTATCTATTTTGCCCAATACTTCCAACTGTAGGGTTTTAATGCAAACGCGACTAAAAAAATGAGAAAATTTTGTTAAAAAGATAGAGGACGTACTGGAAAAACAACGATTAAAGATATAATGTATAATAGGATTACGGATTATGCTGGTTCCACTTGACTTTTTTCGGTTTGAATAACAAACATCAGTCATTTCATTTCGCCCTAATTGAACAAACAAAGCGTTGTTTGATTCAAGAGGGCGAAATCAAAACGACGTCAAGAGAAAAAATCAAGTAGTCATAATATAATCTTTTGGAAACGTTTTGGCATCTCAACGAGAAATTTCGGAATAATTTTTTGACAGGGGCTTAAATCAAAACGTCAACAAGCCAAATTCAAATCAGAAATAATCACGTAATTTCGGTATATAACGCCTGTTACGCATTCCCCCTAAATCAGAGGAATCCGTGCTGAAATATAAAATTAAACATTAAATAAGTTAGAGTAAAAATGAGTCAAATTCCAGACATTCCCAGACCCATTCCAAGTCCTGAACTTCCGCCCGAAACGGCTGAAGAAGAGGAAGGTCAGTATGCGCAGGAAGAAAAAATCTCGTGGTGCAGTTTTGTTGCCTTATTAGCAGGATTAATTCTGGCATATTGGCCCGGGTTTCGTATCGCGACTGAGGCGTGGAGCATGGAAATGTACTCGCATGGGTGGATAATTCCGCTTTTAGCAGGTATGTTGCTATGGCTTCGCCGCGAACCCTATCGTCCCTTTCCTGCATACCAAACCTGGATTGGAGTTGGATTGCTGGCATTGAGCTTGCTGGCGCGGCTTTTTACGTCCTATTATTCGTATGAAATTCCGAATTTATGGACATTTGTACCGGCAGTAGCAGCTTGTTTCCTGATTGTCGGCGGCTGGCCCATGTTTCGCTGGGCAGCTCCGGTTTGTTTTATTTTGTTTTTCATGTTTCCCTTGCCGTGGACCTTTGAGCATAATTTGTTGGAACCGATGCAAAAATGGGCGACCCTTTCCAGCACGTATTTGCTGCAATTGATCGGCTTGGAAACCTACAATACCGGTAATATTATCACCGTTTGCGGTATCCCCATGAACGTTGTCGGGGCCTGTAGCGGGTTGCGAATGACAACCATTTTTTTGGCGTTGTCTATTGCTTTGGTATTGATTGCCCAGCGGGTTTGGTGGGAAAATTTAATTATTATACTGTGCGCAATTCCTATTGCTTTAGCGGTAAATATAACAAGAATTACGGTAACCGGTATTGGCTACTCCATTTTTGGAGTAGGGGGAACAGCGGAAAAGCTGATTCATGACTGGTCCGGTTTAGCGATGGTTCCCATGGCGTTGATTTTACTTTGGGGAATACTCCGTCTCCTTTCGCTTTTGTCTTATGAAGACAATTCGGAAGATATCGTCAGTTTATACCAGCAAAATCTGGGAGGGGCGGACCGCGGGGTGCATAAAGATTCTTCCTCAAAGGTTGATCCTGTAAACAGGGACGATAAAATAGAGCCGAATCAATAAAATAGCCAATAATTAGATTTATTTATCCATTTATTATATTATATAAGGATTTTTAAGTGAGTACGAATTTTCAATCACAAGACAACCGTCCGGGAACATCTACAGGAAATGCACTGGTTCCCATCAAGCAAAGTACCGCAGTACGCGTTATTCAACCTCAGCCTGAAATTGTCAAACAACCGCCGCGTCCGAGCGATATTCTTCATGGATTTCGCCGTCGATGGGGTTGGGCGATTTTGGCAGGAACGATGATGTCGGCTATAGCGGTAGCTGTTGGCTGGGTTACGATTCCCGTACAATATTCTACTGAAGCATGGCTAAACGTTGCCTCTCAAGCACCGTATATTATTCAGCCGTTAAACTACAAAAGTTCCTACTTAAACCAGCGTAGCGCGCAGGCGGTTTTGATTAAAAGTCCGTTTGTATTACGTACCGTCGTCAGAGAGCTGGATTTGAACAAGTATCCAGAAATGAAAGGCGTTGTAGACCCGGTCAGTTGGATTGCTTCCCGATTAAGCGTTTCCTTTCCCGGTGGAACCGATATTATGGCAATCGGAATGAGCGGAAAAGACAAAGTCATGATTACCGAAATTGTAAACGCTGTTAAAGACGCTTACATGCAAGAAGTCGTTACGGTAGACCGCGAAAACCACCTTAGAAGAAAAAACGTATTGGAAACCGCCTTTGCGCGTAATATTCAGCAAATAGATAAAAAAACGTATCTGTATAAGGAAATGGCAGACCAGGTTGGTTCTTCCGACTCAGATGTGTTGAAAAAAGCGGGAATGCTTCAACTGGAAAACCGGGAATCATTAAAAGCGAAAGTTCAGTCTTTGGATGCGACTATCGGCGGTATAAACACGCGAATTGCAATGCGTCGTGCCCGCCTAGGGATTCTACCTCAATCGGAACAACCATTAGACCCTGAAGAGATGGCAAAACGTCAGGCTTTGGCGTTGGACGCCGCTGCGCAGCAAATGGTTCGCCAAGACCCCGATATTCAGCGAATGATGAACGAAGTTGAGGTTCGCGACGCTCGAATCGAAATGCAATCCAAGGTTGTCAAAGGCGGCAAAGATTCACCTAAAGTTCAAAGAATGATTGTTGCCCGAAATG
>CAYZMZ010000035.1:7544-14147 GCA_964479655.1 uncultured Planctomycetaceae bacterium | reverse complement strand
TGACTATGTGATTTTTTCTTCTTGACGTCGTTTTGATTTCGCCTCCAGAATCAAAGAACCCCTTATTTTACCGATTAAGGCGAAATGAAACGACTGATGTTTGTTATTCAAACCGGAAAAAGTCAAGTGGAACCAGTATATTATCAATAAATATAAATATAAATACAGATATATAAAATAGTAGAATATACAAAACTACAGTTATATCCATAGAATACAAAATTCAGGAATAAATTTATCTTATGAAAGTTGTTATCATCGGAGCGGGACCGGCAGGATTGTTTGCGGCGATTAAAGCTGCGGAAAATCCTGATAATTCGGTTTTGATTTTGGAAAAAAACGATTGCGCCGGGAAAAAGCTGCTTATTTCAGGCTCCGGACGCTGCAATTTAACCAACGGCTGTAAAATCGAAGAATTTATGCCCCGTTACGGCGGTCGGGATCGGTTTGTAAAACCCGCTTTGATGGCGTTTACCAATACTGATTTAATGAACTTCTTTACATCGCGTCATGTTCGTCTGACAACGATGGAAAACGGCAAAGTCTTTCCGCAGTCCGAACGAAGCCGGGATATTCTCAACGGTCTGCTGGAGGAAATAAATCGCCTGAATATTAAACTGTACCTTCAATGCGCAGTTCGGTCGATAGAAAAAGACAGTACTAACAATACGTATATTATTCGTTGTGATAATCAAACCTTTTCCGCCGATAAATTAATTATTACAACCGGAGGAAAATCGTATCCGGCTACCGGATCTACAGGAGATGGTTACGGTTGGGCAGAACAATTCGGACATACAATCATAACGCCTGCTCCCGCCTTAACGCCGATAAAAGTTGAGGGGGATTTCCCCTTGGGCGCCTGCGCAGGGATTTCTATTTCCTGCGCTGATATGGTTCTCCGGCGCGGCGGAAGAAAAATCGCTAATTTGACGGGGGATTTACTGATTACCCATACGGGTTTTTCCGGCCCCGGAATTTTGGATAACAGCCGATTTATGATACCGGGAGATCAGCTGTCCATTTGCTGGGTAATTCCTGATCTGGTTCCCAAGCTGGACAGGGTAATTTTGGAATTGTTGGAAAGTTCGGGGCGGAAAACGATTAAAAACGCCCTGAATCGGTTGGGGGTACCGGAACGTTTGTTGGAAATTTTGCTGAAAATGTCGGGAATTGAAGAAGATCCGAAAGCCAAGCTGGGCGATTCTCCGTCGTCTCGGGTTATGAAAACGCATCAGTTTTTCCCCTGTCGAATTTATGGGGACGCCTCTGGAATGACCAAACAGCAACGTAAATCGCTAATCAAAAATCTGCGGGAATCTACCTGGACAATCGATTCCCTGGGCGGTTTTTCCGAGGCGATGGTTACCGCCGGCGGCGTGATGGTTACTCAAGTAAAACGGCAAACGATGGAATCCCGATTGTCACCCGGCTTATTTTTTGCCGGCGAAGTTTTAGACGTAGACGCAGATACCGGCGGATTTAATTTGCAATGGGCTTTTTCCTCCGGTTGCGCAGCGGGTAAATAAACAGCGGGTAAATATGCGCGATTCAGTAAGCGATTCGCGCTTTATACGATGACGGAGAGATTTTTTTCTCGCTGCCGTTTTGAGTTCGTCTTACAAGAAAGACGGGGGTAACCAATTAGACTGATTCAGCGGGAAATGAATCGGCGGGGCAGGGCGGTATAATCGGAAGTTTTCAAGCGAAACCAGTATATTTAAAATTACTCTTGCGATTTTTCTCTGAAATGATATACTGGATTATTATTGTTGCGGATATTATTGTGCTGCGGATATTATTTTATCCCCCTGAATATTTCACGTTGCCCGAATTAACAAAGGTAACCGATACTATGGATACAAATTCATCTAAATCTTCCTCCGTTGAATTTCCTGTTGTTCCTCAAGAGAAAGGGAATATGGTAGTACAACGCTCTGCCAGACTAGTGCACATAATTCAAGTTCTCAGTCAAGGAAGAGCGTTTTCCGCAGAGGAATTAAGCGATGTTTTCAAGGTTGACGTTCGTACGATTTATCGTGATATTCGTATGATTCAGAATGAACTTCATGTAACAATTGATCAAACGCTTCAGACTCGAAAATACATTATTCGGGATACGCACATGCTTCTCCCCTCGGTAGGATTGACCATTCCAGAGGCGTTTTCTTTGGTTGTCCTTTGCAATGAATGCGGACTGAAAAAGAACGTGCCTTTTTTTGATACGGTTATGTCTGCCGCATTAAAAATTCAGGGCTATCTTCCCGCTGAAACGAACGATTATATCCAGAAGACCTATCGAAATCTGGATATTTACGGTATCCCTTGCGGAATCAAGGGACGCAATCGAGAATTTTTTCACCGAATAATGGATTCAAATCGAAGTCATAACCGGATTCGGATTGTTTATAATTCGTTCTATGAAAACGCGAAAATTAAAACCTGTATCGACATTTATCAGCTGATTTTTATTTTGCATAACTGGTATATTATCGGATATTCACAGCTTCATAAACAGGTACGTACGTTCAATCTGGGGCGAATAACCGACCTTGAAGTTCTGACCGAAAAGTATGAAATTCCCAAAGCCTGGAGCATAGATAAATACTTGCGTAATGCGTGGAATTTGATTCCAGAACAGGGCGACGATTATCATGTTATTATTGACTTCAGCCGTAAAGTAGGGGCGAACGTAGAGGAAGTTCAATGGCATAAAAACCAAAAAACAACATGGTTAAACGAAAGTACACTTCGCTTTGAAACTCAGGTTTCAGGATTGCACGAAATAAGTTGGTGGATTCTCGGTTACGGAGGCGAGGCGACGGTTGTTCAGCCGCCGGAGTTGCGAACGATGATCGCGGAACACGTAAAACGGATGTCGAAAATTTACAAGACGGAAGTTAAATCTCTAACCGACCTTGAAAAAAAGACCCGTTCTCAAGATTGATTTATATTCCGATAGAATAACGCCCCATTTGCCGATACCCGTAATCCGTACCGCGCTTTCGGAAAATATGGCTAGCGGCGTTCTGGGTGATTTTACAGGTTCTCCGTTTGGGATAACGCATCCTAATCAATTTTGCTATATATTTGTATATCTTCTGCTTTTTGTTCACAGCTTAAACGTTTATACTCGTTCAACTTGACGTTTCTCCGTTTGCATAACAAACCTCAGTCGTTTTATTTCGCCCCGATTGACGAAATAAAGCGTTGTTTGATTCTGGAGGACGAAATCAAAACGGCGTTAAAAGGAAAAAATCACGGAGTCATAGTATACACCCTAAACTAGTTAGGGGAGTATACCGTTGAAATCCTTAAAATGGACAAAAATGAACGTCCTAAACAGTACTATCTCCCACCGGTTCGGGGACGCAGCTGATCTTGTTTCCGGTGCGGGTCATAGATCGAATATACCCCCAAATCGGTCTGGAATGAAACGGTAAATCATGCAGACCGTAACACCAACCAACGCCGCCGAATCCGCAGGGCGAATGACCGTCCAGTTCGTATTTGTCGTTGAGTTTTAAAACGTAATCGTAGGCTTCTGAAGGTTCCCGAGTCCATAACAAGGGCTGTTTTCCCCAGTACATTCGTGCATGGGGCGGCATCCAGCCATGCTCAACCATGTCCAGTTGAGCTTTATTCCAAAAAACATTGATCGTTTTCGCCGATTCCAGTTGCTTGAAGGAGTAATAATAATCCCGCTGGTCTACGGCGTGTTGTTCCAGCGTTCGCTGCGACCAGCCTGGCAACCCCTCGAAACTATCGTATGAATTTGTATACCATACAAAGTTTATGCATAGTTCTCGTCGAATAAAAATCTCGTCTTGATACAAATGTATATTTCCCGGAATCATTTCGCGCTGGTCGTCGTTGCCGTGAATGGCTGAATCGTCCTGAAGTAACTCACGTAAATCGATTAATATTTCAGACGGAGAAATACAGCCGAACGATAAGTAAGGACTCATCATAGAGGACGCCATGGCAGACGCATCTCGATGGAGTTCGTATCGGGCCAGATTATAGCGAACGAATCGTTTCCATTGCTTTTGCGCTTCCAATTCGCCTCCGGGAAACTCGCCGGCAGGCGGAATGTCGTCAGGAAAGTTCATTTTATTGATAATTACCTCTTTTCTATCCAGATTCAATTTCATAAAATCCAGATTGAGACTCGAAACCGTTGGACAGCTTCTCGACGGAAGAACGAGAAATTTATCCAGCAACGCCGTTGCTTTCGGACGAAACGTTTTTGCAGAATATTCCGCATGGGAACTAACCGCTTCTACCGGCACGACGACGTTATCTTCTACTTGAACTGATGTACAATTCACTTTTTGGGCAATCTGATTGCGAATAATTCTGTCTTCCCGCAGATAGGCGCAGTCCATAACCAACGCCGCCGCCGAATCGCATAAAGACGGAACGATAGTATCGGGCAAGCCCAGCATGGCAACCAGCTGAACTCCCCGATTTATTAACGCTGTATTCAGTTCTGACAGACTTTCCAAGACAAATTGTGCCCGTCGGCGGGAATTGATTCTGTAAGCCGTGTTTAGGCAATAAAGCACCACAACCCCTTTTTTTATCTGATTTCCAAGACTAATCGCGTACTCTAGGGCGGAATTATGCCGCTGGCGCAACGACGCGTCCATCCAATAGACAATATATTTTCCGGTATTGACAATCGGTTTCTGATTTAATTTTACAATACGTTCTTCCTGAATTTTAGTCATGATTATAAAAGGGGGTAAAAGGAGATAAGCAAATTATGTATCGACTTTGATTTTTATACTATAACCACTTGAAATTTCCTATTGATGACGTTTTGATTTCGCCCGACCGGAATAAAAACTCCCGATTTTATGGATTAAGGCGAAATGAAACGGCTGTTTTATGATAATAGCAGCCGGAAAATTTCAAGAGGAACCAGTATGCCAACACAATTATATTTATTCAGACAATTATACGGTACAATGACTAAATACCATGACTGCGGGTTTTTCCTGTCGACGCCGTTTTGATTTCGCCCAGCGGAGTAGTACTAATCCCTTGTTTTACCGATAAGAGCGAAATGAAACGGCTGGTTTATGATAATACCAGTCGGAAAATTTTAAGAGTAACCAGTTTATTTTTCAACTTATTTTGTTTACCCTGTTGACGAACAGTTCATTTCCGGGTACAATAGCGGTATGGGATGTTACGGAAGGCATCTGTTTTACTGTTGGCTTTAAGATTACGGGAACTTTTGGCAGCCGTTGTCTGCATACAGTCATACTATTTTATCAGATACAAACGAAAAAATTACGGTTTAGCGCGATTTAGCAATAAGACTTTTGTTTTTTTGTTTTGCGGGATAAAAAGAATCGTCTGTATACAGATCAAATTGCTATTTGTTCCCTAAAGATTCGGTATAAAATTATGGATTTACGTGGACTATATAAATTTTCGTTAGTAGATTATCCCGGTAAAATTGCGTGTATTGTCTTTACGGGCGGCTGCAATATGCGCTGTGCGTTTTGCCATAATCCGGTTTTGGTTTTTGACCCCACCAGTCAGCCAAAGGTAACGGAAACCGAATTTTTCCATTATTTAGAGCGTCGGGACGGACTGCTTCAAGGCGTTGTCGTAACCGGCGGCGAGCCGCTGTTGCACGAAGATTTACCCGAGTTCGTTAAAAAGATTCGGGACGCAGGCTATCTGGTTAAGCTGGATACCAATGGTACTTTCCCCGATCGATTGGAGGCGATTCTGGAAAATCCGGGGGTCGATGCCTTGGGAATGGACTACAAAACATCGGCTGAAAATTACAATGCGGTTGTAGGAATCCCTGAGAAAGATATTCCAGAACGTGTCGCGCGTTCCATTCGTCGCGGCGTGAAAGAATTTATGGAGAAAAATATTCTTTTAGACGTTCGTACCACGGTTCATAAATCGCTTCATAGCGAAGAAACGCTTAAACAAATGCTTACCGAATTGTTTGAAATGGGCGTTATTCAATGGACGCTCCAGCAATTCAATCCGGTGGAAGTAATCGATCCCCATTTAAGTTCTCAACCCACGTATTCAGATAACGAACTGGTCGCCATCGCTCGACAGCTGACAAAAGATAACCCCAAAATATCCGTTCGAGTTCGCGGTTTGGCAGGTCGAATTTTATAATCCGTTCATCTGAAAAAAACAATTTTTTCTGCTGATATACCTGGTTACACTTGATTTTTCCCGGTTTTCATAGCAAAACTCCGTCGTTTCATTTTGCTCTGATTGATAAAACAAAGGTGTGTTTTATTCTGGGGGCGAAATCAAAACGACGTCAAGAGGAACAATCGCGTAGTCAAGGTATAAAACGGGCAAATCCCGTATCGCCCAAATTTTATATCGTTTTTCATTCCCCCCCCGTATTGCAAAAAATAATAATATCTGGTATTCTATTTAATTATACTATAGTCTAATTGTACTATAACCGTGGAACCAGGTATATTTTCGATAGAAAAATAGATTTATTAAAGTATTTATTTAGGAGATTTTACAACATGGCAGAAGATCAAGGCCTTCCGATGACCAGTAAATGGGATCCGGAGAAATTACAACAAGAGGTTGCGCAGC
>CAYZMZ010000035.1:5968-7444 GCA_964479655.1 uncultured Planctomycetaceae bacterium | reverse complement strand
CTTCCGATGACCAGTAAATGGGATCCGGAGAAATTACAACAAGAGGTTGCGCAGCTGGAAGAATTAAAAACGCTTCCGTTAGTCCCGAAAACCGTAGGATATATTAAACGCTGTGGACCGGGATTGCTCCAGTCCGCGATGACCTTGGGAGCCGGTTCAGCCGCAGCGAGCGTTGCCGCCGGAGCCGCCTTTGGTTATAAGCTGCTTTGGGTTCAGCCGTTGGCGATGTTTTTAGGCGTGTGCATGCTAGCCGCCTTGTCCAACGTTGTTTTAACAACTCAGGAACGTCCGTATAAAGCCTTCGGGCGAGAAACCAGTAAAATTCTGATTTTTCTCTGGGCGTTGGGAACGATCATGTCGTCGGTCATCTGGCATTTTCCGCAGTACTCTTTGTCTGCCGGAGCTGTTAGAGATTTGTATACCATGGGAACGGGAACTGCAATGACGCTTCCCGACGGCGGGTTTACTCCCGCCGGTATTATCGTCGGCTTGGCTACCGGAATCGCGGTTTTGTGTATTAATATTTTTACCGTCTGGAGTTACGGAAATTCAGCTCAAGGTGTAAAATTATACGAGCGATTTTTGCAGTCAACCATCGCCTTGGTTATTATCTCCTTTGGAATCGTTGTCGTCTACAACGTAGGGGCGTTAAACTGGACGGAAATTGCAAAGGGGTATTGCGGGTACTATGCCAAAGACGTTCTGTTTACGGACGGAGTGCTCAATCAGAGCAATCTAACCATGGTTTTGGGTATGCTCGGCGCGGCGGTCGGAATCAACATGACGTTCCTGTATCCGTATTCTCAATTAGCCAAAGGCTGGGGGCCGGCTCATAAAACCTTGGCCAAATGGGATTTAGGCATGACGATGTTTTTGCCCTTTACGCTGGTTACCTCTTTAATTATGCTGGCTATGACGGTCGGCGGCGTATATCCGTACGCGGGTAATATTGCTGATTTGAAACCGTTGGCGGCTTCCCAGGCGTTGGTTAACGTTTTAGGTCCGACAGGTCGGGTTATTTTCGACTTGGGATTGTTCGGCATGACTTGCGGAGCCGTTTCTACACACATGGTCGTTTGCGGATTTACGATTTGCGAAATGTTCAATCTGGAATATACAAAATGGCGATTCCGTTTATTTGCCTTGGTTCCCTCGATTGGAATGTTAGGAGTACTAATCAACCTGCCGTTCTGGCTGCCGGTTGCTGCGTCTGCCGTCTGCTTTACCATGCTTCCGATCGCTTATCTGATATTCTTTATTATGAATAACAAGCGAAGCTATATCGGCGATGCGGTGGGCAAAGGTTTCCCCCGGCTGCTGTTCAATTTGATTCTGCTGATCGCCGTTCTGACCGCGACCATCGGGGCCTGTATTGCGATTAAACAAAAAGTAATCAAACCCATTCAGGACAATATGAAACCGAAAGCCGCCGTCGAGCAAAAAGCCGCTCCCGCAGAATCGACGCCTGCGCCAGCC
>CAYZMZ010000035.1:0-5958 GCA_964479655.1 uncultured Planctomycetaceae bacterium | reverse complement strand
GGTGACGCCGTAGGACACGGTTTTTCCCGATGGGCGTTTAACCTATTGCTGGTTATCGCGTTGCTGGTTGCTACAGTCGGTTCGGGAATTAAGATTTACGGCGGCGTTGTAAAGCCGATTCAAAAGATCGTCAATCCGCCTGCTGCCGCTGAAAAAGACGCGGTCAAACCAGCGACAACCGACCCCGCTAAATCAGCTGACCAAGCTAAATCGACCGATCAAGCGGTTCCTGAAAAAGCGGTTCCCGCAGAAGCTACTGCCGAAAAGGTTTCTGATTCTGCTGTTAATCAATAATACCACCGTGTATTATCCGCTAAACTACATTTGTATAGGTATAAATTCTATACGAATGTAGTTTATACTATGACAACTTGAATTTTCCTCTTGACGTCGTTTTGATTTCGCCCGATGAGTTGAACTAAATCCTTATTTTGCTGATCAGGGCGAAATGAAATCGACTGATTTTTGTTATGCAAACCGGAAAAAGTCAAGTGGAACCAGTTTAGACGTTTTGTTTTATCCTGCCTGAAATGCGTTTTTTCGTATTGTGTAGTTTTTTTAACCTTCCACCTGCCTTGAGGACTAATACAATGAAAAGAATTCTTGCTATTTTGTGTATTCTTGTGCCTTCTTTTTGTATCGCAGCTGATACTAATCCCGCGAATGAAAAGCTGAATCAGCTTCAACAGCGAGCCAAACAGATCGCTCCGATGCTTTCTCCTGCTGCCCAAGCCGTATTGCCGTCGATTGAAGACCGTAAAGCCTGGGAGCAAATTTCCGCCTCGGGCAATGGCGCGGCTGCCATTCGTCAGGCGGAATCGCTGCTTAAAAGTCCGTTTCCTGAAATGGCAGACGATGTCTACTTGGACTTTACGAAAACGGGAAATCGAGATCGCGGGCAAAAAGTTATCGGGGATCGTCGAAATCGTTTTCCCGTGCTGGTATCTGCGGAATGCCTGGAAAACAAAGGACGATTTCTGCCTGAAATCGAACGCTTAATCGGTGAATATTGCAAGGAAAAGTCGTGGACGCTTCCTGCTCATGACAGAAGTCTGGACGTATTTAACGGAAAAGGCATGTATGTAGATTTGGCGTCAAGTGCTTTTAGCTGGGATATTGCAACCGCCTATCGGATTTTGGGAAAGAAATTATCTGAACCGACACGCAAATTGATTGTAGACAATCTGGAAAAACGGTGTCTTCAGCCATACGAATCTTCCGTTAAAACCGGATCGCCGCGAATGTGGTGGATAAAAGGCAGTAATAACTGGAACGCAGTCTGTCATGCCGGAGTAGTTGGAACGGCGTTGGCTTTAATTGACGATCCGCTTCGGCGAGCCTGGTTTATTGCTGCGGCTGAAATGAATACGAATGATTTTATCAACGGTTTTACCTCCGACGGCTACTGTAATGAAGGGCTAGGATATTGGGGATACGGCTTCGGAAACTACATTAAATTATCCGAAATGATTCGTCGGGCGACGAAGAACAAAATCAATCTGCTGCGTAATCCGTTCTGTGAAAAGATTTCCCAATACCCGCGTCGAATTTCCATAATAAACAATATTATTCCTGCCTACGCAGACTGTGGAATCAATGTACGTCCGAATATTACCTTGATGACCTTCCTAAATGCTTTTTACGGCTGGAATATTCAAGAGTACAATAATATGAAATATCTAACGGATATTTCAGCCGGCAGTTTCACCCATAAGGCACTTTTATCACCGGACAATCAATTCGTTCCCGCCAGAAAAAGCGGCTCGGATATTGCCCTTCGCGATTATTTTGACAAGGCGGGGATATTAGTCTGTCGTCCAAGTAAAAATCCCGTTTCCAATAATCCCAAAGACAGGGATTGGAATAAGTTGTCAGCCTCTTTTAAAGCAGGACACAACAACGAAAGTCATAATCATAACGATGTCGGGACGTATGTAGTTATTTACAGAAATGAGCCGATTTTGCTGGATGTCGGCGGCGAAGTATATACAGCTCGTACGTTCAGTAAAAATCGTTATGACAGCCGCGTTCTAAACTCTTGGGGACATGCCGTTCCGATGATCGGCGGAGTGCTCCAGTCTACCGGGGCAAATGCAAAAGGCGTTGTTACCAAAGCGGCTTTTTCCGATGCTCAGGACGTATTCGGCTTTGATTTTAAGTCCTGTTATGATATTAAAACGCTTGAAAAACTCAATCGTACATTTGTCTATAATCGAATCAAAAATTGTATTATTATTACAGACCAATTTCAGCTTTCCGATAACGACCAGCAAGAGTTTAACGAGGCTTTAATAACGCTTTCCGATGCCGTCCGGTCTGGAAATAAAGTGATTGTCGGGAAACCGGGTAAACAGTTTTGCGTAGAGGTGAACGCCACGACGGTAGATAAATCCGGAAAGACAACGAACGTCGAATGGGATTTCAAGTCGGAATTATGCAACGAAAATCAGGGAAATGTTACCGGAGCCAAGCGATTGGGAATCATCCTGCCGAAAGTAAACAACGCCACCGTTATTTTTACAATAACGGGAGTAAAATAGCGCGTTAGACAGGCGTAAACAAATGTTTAGTTGAAGTGCGGGAGCTTGCTCCCGCTTTTAATTGCGCAAGTCTTTGTAAATTGGGGAAAATATCGGGAAGACGCGAGCCGGGGAGCCCGTTGGGCTACCGCCCGTTGCCGAAAAAAGGGTTCTCGATAGTACCGAACGGCAAATATGCCGCTTAACAGAACGTATATTGTCCAACAAGAGAGCGTGTCATTTTCTCGGCAGGACGAAGGTGGAACAGCTCAATTTCAGAGCGGTATATCAAATAAAAACTCCTCGTTTTACCGATCAAGTCGAAATAAAACGGGTGTTTTACGGTAATATAAGCGGGAAAAGTTCAGGTTGAATCAGTATAATCTGTCCGATTCAATTCGCTCCCCCCCTGCTATAAAAGGGGAAAAAGGGTATAATACGCGAAGTTGTTATTTTGTATTCTTTAACTATTATATATAAATAAGGAATTGCAGTTATGCCTAGTTGTGTTTTAGCCTATTCCGGTGGTTTGGATACCTCCGTTTTAGTCGGTTGGTTGATGGAAGAAGGATACGATGTTCATGCGGTTTACGTAGATTTGGGTCAGCCGTGCGAAGATCGTCAGGCAATTATGGAGAAGGCTTTGAAAATCGGGGCTAAATCCGCACGTATTATCGACGTCAAGGAAGAATGTTCCCGCGATTTCGCCGTCCCGATGATTCAATGGCAGGCTAAATACGAGGGTATCTATCTGCTGGGAACGTCCATAGCACGTCCTTTGATCGCCAAAAAATGCCTGGAAGTCGCTCGCGAAGTCGGCGCAACCGCCTTCGTTCACGGCGCAACAGGAAAGGGAAACGATCAATGCCGATTCCAGCTGGCAGCAGAGGCGTTGGACCCGTCGATTAAGGTTATCGCCCCCTGGAGAATGGATAATTTCCGTAAACAGTTCCCCGGTCGTTCTGAAATGATCGCCTATTGCGATCAGCGGCATATTCCGGTTAAGGCCTCCAAATCGAAGCCCTATTCCAGTGACGAAAACTGCTTCCATATTAGTTATGAAGCGGGAAAGTTGGAAGATTTAATGGTCAATGGCGTTGAACTGGTCGATTTCGGAATGACCGTTTCTCCGCAGCAGGCTCCGGATAAAGTCGAAAAGATTACCATCGGTTTTGAAGCCGGTGTTCCGATTTCGCTCAACGGCGAAAAGCTGACCCCTTACGAAATGATTCATCATTTGAATATTATCGGCGGACGAAACGGCGTCGGTCGAATCGATATGGTTGAAAATCGTTTCGTCGGTATGAAATCACGCGGTGTGTACGAATCCCCCGGTATGACGGTTTTGTACGATGCCCATCGACAGATGGAATCGCTGTGCGTAGACCGGGATTTAACGCATCTGCGCGATAGACTTGCTCCTGAAGTCGCGGAAATGATTTACTACGGTTTCTGGTATCATGCTAAAATGGACGCTTTGCTAGCCTTTATTAAGGACATGCAAAAGCACGTAACCGGCGAAGTCGGATTGTCCCTGTACAAGGGCAATATAATGGTTGACAGCCGCAAGAGTCCGTTTAGCTTGTACGATGAAGGAATCGCAACGATGGAAGGTTCAGATGCCTATAATCAAAACGATGCAACCGGATTCCTCCGTATTATGGGCTTGCCCGGTCGAGTTCAGGCAAAAGTCACTCCCCGCAAGTTTTAAAGGAATCTCCTTTAGTTAATCAGTAATTAATTTAACAAGAGTACGATTTTCGTACTCTTTTACAACGTTTTTTTCAGCTCAATATCGCGCTTATGTCCAAGTTCGCCCTTCCCAAGTCGACGACATCTACCGGCAGCAGTTCCAACCAAACGCTCGCTTTTTTAATGAAGCGATTTCGTGAGGTCGGTATTTCCCCGGTTCATCAATTAGGTCAGAATTTTCTTATCGACCTGAATATTCAGCGGCTGTTAATTCGTCGAGCGGCGATAGACAGCAGCGATATTGTGCTGGAAGTCGGAACGGGAACCGGCTCGATGAGTGTACAGATGGCGCCACTATGCCGGAAGCTGATTACCGTCGAGTTGGACGAAAAGCTGTTCGCTCTGTCGCAGGAAGATTTATCCGAAAATTCCAATATAATTCAGTTAAATGAAGATATTTTGCGGAATAAAAACTCGCTTAATCCGATTGTTTTGGAAACGATTGAAAAGGTGATGGCAGAAAATCCCGATTGTCGGCTTAAACTGGCGGCTAATCTGCCTTATTCTGTCGCAACGCCGATTCTATCGAATCTGCTTAAGCCGGGAACGCTGTCTACGGGGCTTCCGTATTCAATGACCGTAACTATCCAAAAGGAAATGGCGGATCGAATTGTGGCTCTGCCGGGAAATAAAGATTTTTGCGCGTTATCCCTATGGATGCAGGCGCAGTGCGATGTAGAAATCGTCCGGGTTATTCCTCCAACGGTATTTTGGCCCAAGCCGAAGGTCTATTCCGCAATTGTACATATACAACCCAATGCAGAAAAGATCAGTGCAATTAAGGATATTCCCTTTTTCCATCAATACGCTCGAAATCTGTTTTTCCATCGACGTAAATTTCTCCGCAGCGAGTTAATCAGTGCGTATAAAGAATCGCTTGGCAAGCCGCAAATCGACGAAATCCTATCGCAGCTGAATTTAGATTCAACGGCGCGGGCGGAGGCGTTGCCGCTGGAAACGCATCTGCAATTATGCGAGTTGATTCGTCAGAAAAAGCTTTGCAATTGATCGAATCCCGCTTCATGATGAAAACCATTGCTCTTGATGCCGACGATACGCTTTGGGAAAATATCGATTATTTTCTTCAGGCGCAGTCGCAGTTATGCGATTTGCTGAAAGACTACGTTTCGTCCAGCTTGATAGAGGAACGTTTGTTCAAGGTAGAATCGCAAAACATTCCGCTGTATGGTTACGGAACCAAGTCTTTTGTGCTGTCGATGGTAGAACTGGCGATAGAAATTACCGATGGTAAACTTCCCTCTCGGGATATTCTAAAAATCCATGATTTCGGACGCGCAATTCTTCTTCACCCCGTTGAATTGCTTCGGGGCGTTGAGCAGACGATTCCCCTTTTAGCGTCTGAATACAATTTGATTGTCGTTACCAAGGGCGATTTGCTCGAACAGGAACAGAAACTGGACCGTTCCGGCTTGCGTCAGTACTTGGATTCTGTACATGTAATGCCCAATAAGCGAACTTCGGATTACCAGCAATTATTCAACATGCTGTGCATCAAGCCGGAGAACTGTATTATGGTCGGGAATACGCTTAAATCCGATGTTCTGCCGGTAATCGAATTAGGAGGAGCGGGGATTTATATTCCGCATCATTATACCTGGGAGCATGAGTTGGTAGATAAATCAACAGTCGATACAAAAAGCTATGTGCAGCTAGAACATTTCGGTCA
>CAYZMZ010000034.1:4219-14323 GCA_964479655.1 uncultured Planctomycetaceae bacterium | reverse complement strand
CCGAAAAAAATGGTGTTTGCCGCAGCACAAAAGGGAAAGCCGCAAGAAACGATCAAACTAGCCAGCGGAGACGTGTATTCGTTCTATTTTAACGATGTTTCCGCGTTGGTTTTTTACGATGGGCAACAGAATCAGCAGGTATTTCTTCAGCCGCAACAGGTCTATTTTTTCGGCGATTTATCCGATGGGCGCGTTTTCTTTCAGCAAATGCCGTTGACCGGAAATCCCGTCGGGGCGTTTAAGCTGGACGATAAAACGGAATCAGACGATTCCTCTTCAACGGTCTATTCGGACTTGGGAATCAAAACAATCGAAGTTCCGATCAAAGTATATGTTGACGACAACGAACAATCCCGACGCAGTGTTTGGGAGCCGAGGTTAAGACGACGATTCGATAAAGTGAACGAAGTGTACGAACGTTTATGTCATGTCAAATTCAAAATCGTTGAAATGGGGCAATGGAACTCGGATAACAATATTAACGATTTCCCTTTGTCGATGAAAGAGTTTGAATTGCTTGCCCCCAATTATCCCGCCGCCTTGGCGATAGGTTTTACCAGTCAGTACGGTATTCAGCCGGGAGTAGAGCATATTGGAATGACGCGGCAGCCGTTTCATACTCATATTTTAATCCGGGAATTTGCGCCTGAATTTACGGAAAACGAACGAATCGAGGCTCTAATTCACGAATTGGGGCATTGGCTGGGGGCGGTTCACAATCCCGATCCGCATTGCTACATGAATCCCGTGTTATCGGGGCGTCAATCGCGTCAGGTGAATTATGTAAAAACGTTCAATCCGATCAATACCCTTTTGATGAATTTATGGGCAGATTGCTGGTCGCATCGGAAAAACGGATTATTGTATATGGCGGATAAACGTCTTGAAGAACTGATGGATATTTATTCATTTATGGCTAAAATTCCCCGTACTGATTCCAACGCCAATACGATCGAACGATTGCTCGGAGCGGTTGCCAATCAGGAGCGGGAACGACGGAATAATATTCGTATGTCTGCCGATATATTTACGTCCGGCTATCAGCCGAATCAGAAAAAGCCGGCCGCGGCGATAATAAAGCCGCAACTGACGATTCCAGACGATTTGGAAACGTTGGCTCAAACGCTGCCTGAATTGCAGGACGATCTGGCGGAATCATCGGATAATATCGCCTCCGATGAAGAGTCCGAAAAGTCTGAGGATTCGGAAGATTCAGCCGATTCCCAAGTTGCTCAAGACGGTTCTATTTCTCCCGACAATAACAGAAATAACCGTCCGGCAAATTCAGCGGATACGTCCGGCGAAATCGCCTCTGTGGAAACGGGGAGCGGTTCTAACGTAAATACAAATAATCGCGTGGACAAAAAGCCGTCTGATCAAGCGGTAGCTGAAGTTGAAACGTCGGTTGAACCGGGCGAAGACTCGTCTGACGAAGACGTACCTCAAATGCGTAAAATCGTGCCGTCTGATAACATGTCGGTAAATAAATCGGTGAAATACGTGGTTCAGGAAATGATTAAATCGGTCAAACCGCTGGAAAAAAGTCCACGTGATAATGCGTACGTAAATCAACTTGTACAATCGGCTGCCAGAGCGGCGTTGCAATTACCCGAAAAGCATCAAGTTCGCGCTTTTCTGGTTGCTATTGGCTTGGCGATGGATTCCAGCAACGCGATGAAAACTCTGCCGATTATCGGCGATAGAGTTAAGAAAATGGATACTTACGCCTTGCAATTACAGCGATCGGCTTTAATCCGTCAGCCGACAATAAACGACCGTTCCGACTGGTCGCAGCATTTTGGCGTTTCCGCGGCGTTAAGCGCGTTGATGTCGCCCGATGCCGCGCGGCAAGCCGGATTGATTAAAGAATTAAAAGACGATCAGCCGGGAGGAAGCGGGTTTGACTGCGGCGATTTAGCCGCAGATATGGCAGGGTGTACTCTGGCTGAAAGACTTCTGAAAGGCAAATTGACTTTGGATTCCGTTGCCGTACAATTTGATGTTTCCCGGTGGATTCCGCAAACTAAAGGATATAACCCCAATCTGAAAAAGCCTGATCAGGTTCTTCAGGATGTTCAGAAAATGGTGGATCAATTACTATAACAATTTTACATTCCAATGCTAACTTTAGACAGTGTTTATCGTGCGTCGTTTATTCTCAAAAGTATTATTCGGAAAACGGATTTAATTCGTGCTCCCAAACTCAATCCAGAAGGTAATATTTATCTCAAGCCGGAAAATTTACAAATAACGGGGTCGTTTAAAGTTCGCGGTTCTGGATACAAAATTTCACAACTTTCAGACGAGGAAAAAGCCCGCGGTGTAATCGCCTGTTCTGCAGGCAATCACGCTCAGGGTGTGGCTTTGGCTGCAACGCATGCAGGAATAAAATCTTTAATCTGTCTTCCTGATTCCGCTCCGATTTCCAAAGTCGAGGCGACCCGGAATTATGGCGCGGATATATGCATGGTGGAAGGCTCCTACGACGAGGCGTACGAAAAAGCGATTCAGCTGCGAGATGAAAAAGGATATACACTAATTCACCCCTTTAACGACGATCAGGTTATTGCCGGTCAGGGAACCCTGGGACTGGAAATATTAGATCAGTTGCCCGATGTCCAGGCGGTAGTCGCGGCTGTCGGAGGCGGCGGATTACTGGCGGGAATCGGATACGTAATTAAAACACTCCGCCCGGATATAAAAGTATACGGCGTTCAGGCGGCGGGAGCTCCGAGTATGGTTAATTCTATACACGACAATAAAATTGATCATCTTGATTCTGTTTCTACTATTGCTGACGGTATTGCGGTTAAGCAGCCGGGTGATATTACCTTCCCTCTGTGCAAAAAGTACGCAGACGATATTGTAACGGTTACCGATGACGAAATCGCATCTGCTATATTGATGCTTATCGAACGGCAAAAGCTGATTTCCGAAGGCGCGGGCGCGGCTCCGGTTGCGGCTGCGATTTTTAATAAAATCCCCATTGAGGGGAAAAAGACCATCTGTCTGGTTTCCGGGGGAAATATTGACGTTACGATTTTATCCCGTATTATTACCCGCGGGTTGATGAAAACAGGGCGATATTGTGCGATGAATATTGAGCTGGTTGATAAACCGGGGCAGTTAAAGGGCGTGGCTAATATTATTGCCGGACTAGGAGGGAATGTGGTTTCTGTCAATCATGAACGTTCCAGCGAAACGGCAGATGTAAACGGCTGTTATTTGAGGATAATCATGGAAACGCGCAATTTTGATCATATTGAACAAATCCGCGCCGCTTTGATTAACGCCGGATACCATCTTCATTGATTGCCGTTTGAATCTATTCAAGGAGAAGATACGGTATTCTTTCAGGCGGAATCGGGGACTGCGCAGCGCGGTTGCCGTTCCGCTGAATCGGGGAGATGAACATCTGTCCCCGCTCATATCGCCGTTTTGCATTGATTCGGGGAGAAACAACCGGGATTGTATCTCCGTGTTATTTTGGTATAATCAGGGAGTAATTCAAACCCAATTAGGAGTTTTCACAATATGCCTTTACAAAAACTGGAATTAACCATGCTGCGCGCATTTTGCTTTTCGATTTTAGCGGTATTGGCTGTATTCGGCGGGATTATCCCTGGATCGATTGGGGGTTCTTTGGAAGTCGGCTGGGCGAATACCGTCGAACAACACGCTTTGGATAGCGGTGTCAAGGGTTCTACTGCGTCAGAGAATAAAACGGGTAATTCGGACGAAGAAATAGACGATATATACGATCCGTTCGGGGAAGACGATGATTCGGACGAAACCGTCAATCAGCCGGTGCCTTTGATTTCCCTTCCTCCGGTACCGGAGAGTCAGGACGCCGCCTCACTTTTGAAATATCTGGAGTATTTGAGTACGTATAAACCAAAATACAGTAATAAATACAATATCGAGAACAAGCAGCGGGCGCAGTATCTAAAAGATTGCGCTGAGGCAGGAAATAAAACTTTTCAGACGATCTGCGGGGATAAGTCCGCCTCGGACGAGCAACGATTTTGGGCGGGGATTGCTGTAATCGATATTTTTTGCAAATTGACGATTAACGAGCAAGATTTTACCCTGTTCGATCCGGCGTATTCTGCCATGGAAACTCTGAAGGGGAAATTATTAGATGATTCCAAAAAGACGCAAATTATTGAGTATTATCTGAAAAATAAAGTGGAATTGCGCTACCATTGTAACGATTTTTGTAAACTCAATATAGATAATAATCCCAATGCGGAACAATATCAGGCAACGGTCGCACAGGGCTTTGAGAAGGATTTGATTTTGCTGGACGGGATTTTATCACGTAATGGAAACGATATTTCCTCCGACTTGGCTGATATAGTAGTTAAATATGCGTACTGGTATGAAAAACACCAAGAAAGGTTATATACTCTTCTTTCAAAGGGAAAACAGGAACCAGTCGCGGCGACGGGACGTTTATATTTGGGTGTTTTGCGGCGATCGGACGATTCGATAGTTAATACTCCCTTGAAAATCGGCGGAATATTTACGGATGGTTCTGTCTATAAAGAACAAGATTACACGGGTAAATCTGTTCTTGTTATTTTTTGGACGCCTTGGAGTCGAATTAGCCGGAAAGAATTGGACTTTTTTAAAAACATGTATCGTCAATACAAAGACAAGGGGCTGGAAATTATTTCGGTTTGCTGCGATAACGATGAGGAGAAAATGAATAGCTATCTTCGTAAAAATCCGTTGCCATGGAAACAAATGCGGGACAGCCAAACTTCGGTTGAAGGTCAAAGAATGTCGGAGTATTACGGAATTAATCAAGTTCCCGCGATGCTTCAGTCCGATACGAAAGGGAATATTTGTTTATCTCCCCTTCGAACCATTTTTGATAATACCCGGTATCGGGAAGTAATGGATTTTCTTTTATTTGACAAACCGATATCGAAAGATATAGAGATGATCAACTTTTATTTAAGGTCAAAAAATATGCCGACTGAAGCCTTGATACCCCTCAGTTTTCCCGCTTCGGTTCGGTTTCGCAATTTGAATCTTGTAGGAGGTGTTGATGAATGTGAAAGTTTTTCTTGTGAGCTTCTCCGTTCCCCCGTTGAGATAGATCAACTGCAAACTAGAATCAAAGAATTCCGGTCGCGAATCGCGCAGGCGGATTCAATTCGTATAGGTAACGAGATAAAAAGGGTTGAAATTACGGATAAAGCGGCAATTGAGGAACTAAACCGGTTGCTGGATTTTCAGATTTATCCGCAATTAAGGCATTGTATGTGCGATGGCAATTCTCAAATTTATTGGTATGTCCATAACAAACCAGTTGCCTGCTGTTCTATTCATCACTTTATAAGTGTTCGCTGGAAATCTATATATGAATCCGACGAAAATAAGTTTGATGAAAAAATGAAAGCGGGTTTTATGACTTCCGATAATATTGGCAGAGCCAATTATTATTTGCCCTTCAAAACCCGTTTAGATATTGGCAATTGGCTGTCGAAATACCCGATTGATACTCCCGATTTTACGCCAGAAATAAAGGCAGCCTTGTTGAAGCGAGTCAAAGAAGAGGGGAATAAATAAAGGCGAATGGAAAAAGAGCAATCCAACGAAGAATAGCTGGCGTTCGCGATTTCGTATGGTGTAAAAATAGAAATGCAATACTAAACGAACCTCTAGTCGGTATTCTAAAATCGGTTGAGGTTCCCTTCAATTTTACGGAAAGGTCTACAATGTTGGCAACGGAATCGCTCTCCGCGCTCTCCGAAAATCGAATTGGGGCGAATTGTTCTGAAATGAACTGTTAAAATGAGCAGTACCCTTGACCTAATTCATCAAAACGGTAAATTATACGATGACTACTTGATTTTTTCGATCGACGCCGTTTTGATTTCGCCATCGTATGAATTAATACTCCCTGTTTTACCGATTAAGGGGAAATGAAAGGGCTGGCGTATGGTTATACAAACAGGAAAAATTCAAGTGGAACCAGTATATGATATATTGATATGAAGTACGCCGTTGGGCGCCGATAGTCGTTGCGAGGTTACAACGAGTTCGGTATAAATCACGGTAATATCTGTATTAATATATCAACACGGAAATATCATAAATTGATTTCATAAATCAGTTACGCATACAGATACAAATTTGAAAAACGATAAAAATATGAATGAGTTGGATTATTACGATTACGAATTGCCGAAAGAATTGATCGCTCAACAGCCGCTGGAGGATAGAAATAGCGCACGAATGATGGTCGTAGACCGGAAAACGCAGCAAATTTCTCATTTACATGTCGGCGATTTCCCCGGATTACTCTCTCCGTTGGATACGATTGTCTTGAATAATACTAAAGTGGTTCCGGCGCGATTGATCGGACGGCGAAGTCAAACGGGCGGTCATTGGGAAGGTCTGTTTTTGGAAATTCTGCCTCAAACGGGGGGGCAGACCGCGCGATGGCATATTATGGGATCAACTCGCGGAAAGTTGCTGGAAGGGGAATCCGTTGTTCTCAATACGCCCGATGGAACGGATAATATTGAAATTCAATTCGTGGAAAAACAGGCGGACGGTACGTGGATTGTAGAGCCGCGGTCGTCGAGTTCCTATCTGGATATTTTAGAGGCGGTGGGGCGAGTTCCGATTCCTCCCTATATTCGAGATGGAAAAATGGAAGAATCGGATAAAGATAATTATCAAACGGTTTTTGCGTCGATTCCCGGCGCGGTCGCGGCTCCGACGGCTGGACTTCATTTTTCCGCCGAAATGCTGCAGACAATCCAAAAAACCGGAGCGGAAATTGAATACGTAACCCTGCACGTAGGAATTGGAACGTTTAAGCCGATTAGCGTTGAAAAGCTGTCGGAGCATAAAATGCATCATGAATTTGCCTGTATCGACGCGCAAACCGTAGAGAAAATTCAATCGCGCCGCGCGGCGGGTGGACGAACAATTGCTATCGGAACGACCAGCGTTCGGACGTTGGAGTCGGCTGCTGGAAGCGGAATTTTACGTCCTTATGCGGATCAAACGAATTTATTTATCAAGCCGCCGTATTCCTTCAAGGCGACCGACGCAATTCTGACGAATTTCCATTTGCCTAAATCGACGCTTTTGGTTATGATTCGAACTTTCGGCGGCGACGAATTGATAAAAGAAGCCTATCAGCAGGCGATTGAAGCTAAATACCGATTTTATTCTTATGGCGACTGCATGGTAATAATATAGAAATTTTATACTATGACTACTTGAATTTTCCTCTTGACATCGTTTTGATTTCGCCCGACCGGAATCAAACAACCCTTTATTTTATTGATGGGGGCGAAATGAAACGACTGGTTTATGAAAATATAAACCGGAAAAACTCAAGTGGAAGCAGTATAGTATTGTGTGTTGCCAAAGGAGCGTAGCAGACGACTGAAAAAATCCAGATAAGCTCCAGAGAATCTGTATTCCAATAATTTTTTAACAAAACGCAAATAGAATGATTACAAACAAAATGACTTCTATAATACGGACAATCAGGTACTTTTTTATCGTTGCATTTTTCGGTGCGATTTTGACCTGTCAGGCGGAATCCGGTTTCCCGCAAGAGATGCCGTCTGGAATTGCAGGCGCGTCTGAACAGTCGGTTTCAAGTTATGAGATGGCAAAATCGACAAACGTCGAAGCGTCTGACAAAAACGGAAACGCAGAAAACGGAAACACCGAAAAAGGTCAGCCGGCAGTTGGTTTTTCATTTGAACTTTCAAAGCCGTATCCGATTAAAATATCGGTACATTTTGTGGACTGTTCAGAATCGGTCCGAAATTGGGGACGGGACAAACTGGTTCCGACTATTGTAACGCAACTTCCTCGATTGATTCAGATGCTGTCAACGGAAGGCTATCAACCGCCGTCTGAATGTACGGTTATTTTTAAGTCAGGAAACGGCGTGGCTTATACAGCGGGTAGGACGATAGTTTGTTTTACGCCGTGGTTTGAGCAAAATCTAAACGGCGAGGCGATGGGAGCGTTTGTTCACGAATTGACCCATTGGGTTCAACAGTATCCCGGCGGATCGCCCGGTTGGCTGGTTGAAGGACTGACCGATTATATTCGCTGGTATAAGTATGAACCGAAGCCGATTGTCGCAATTGATTTCCGTACAGCCAACTATACGGATAGCTATCGAACGACGGCGGCGTTTTTAAATTATCTTGCCTTGAAGGTTGATCCTGAAATAATCCAGAAATTGAATATTCTTTTGCGCAATGGGACGTATACGGACAACGCGTGGTCTGAGATAACCGGTAAATCGGCTCCGGAGCTTTGGAACGAGTTCCGAAAGTCCGAACTTGACGCGGTTTCATCGCATTAATCTTTTGTCTAAATTCGATAAAAATCGTTTTTTTTGACTAAAATCGTCAAACTCCTCTTGACAGCGGAATAAAATAGTGTATCATACACTACAGTTTTGCAAACCATATAGATTGAGGAGTTTGATGGACGCAGATAATAAAATAACGGAGAATCAGTCCGAGGGGAATCCTCGTATAAAACCGTGTACGAAGCGTGGGCAGCGGCGTTATGAAGAGCTTTTGGATACGGCGGCGCGTCTTTTTTTTCAAAAAGGCTACGCGGAAACGTCGATAAACGAAATCGTTCAGCAGGCGGGCGGGTCTATGACGACGGCGTATAAATGGTTCGAGAATAAAGAAGGGCTTTTTGCGGCGGTCTTTGAAAGGGCGGCTGAAAAAGTATCTCAACTGATTTGTTCGGTCGATTTGGATTGCGAAAACGTAAATCAGGCGATGGAACGTCTAACCGAATCGCTGTACGATTCAACGCGCTGTTTGGGAGATGTTGATAGCCGTCGATCTTTTTTTACGGAATGTATTGGAGTCAGCTCATTTCGCAGCAAAGCTATTCGCTGTTTAGGGCGGTATTTATTTGAGCCGTTTCGAGATAAATTAATTGATTTGGAAAAACGGTTTGGCGTAAAATATACTTTGGGGGCAGATCAAACGGCTATGACCCTGGTTCGGTATAGTCGATGTATGCTTATTGAATATTTGTTTACAACAGATGAATGGAATGTTTGGCGGTCGCAAGCGGTTCGCCAAACGTTGAATTTATTATTGGCGTTGTCCCAATTATAAGAAGGAGCGTTTTATGAAACGACTATTGGCGTTTATGATGACCGTTTCGCTGTTTTCCTTTGTCGTATTTAGTCTGACGGGCTGTTTTTATTCGTCCTCCAACGGCGATAAGCTGGTACTGAACGGAAATATAGACGACCGTCAGGTAAACGTTTCCTTTCTGGTTTCCGAACGGATAGCAGAAATTCTGGTAGAAGAAGGCTCGGTGGTTAAACGGGGCGATATTCTCGGAACGCTTGAAACGGTTCGGATTCAACAGAGAATAGATCAATCTCAGGCGTATGTAGACGCGGCGCAGGCGTCGTACGAAAAAGCGGTAAACGGGGCGCGAGTTGAAGAAATCGCAATAGCTCAGGCGCGGGTTAATTCCGCCAAGGCGGCGTTAGAAAAGTCGGAAAACGGCTATCGTCCCGAGGAAGTTGCGATGGCTGCGGCGGGAGTCGATGTTATCAAAGCGCAAATTAAAGCCGCTGAAAATCTGTATGAAAGGAATAAAAGTCTCCGTAAAGACAATGTAACAGCTCAGCAAGACCTCGATAACGCGGAATCGAATTTCAAAAAACTGGCAGCTGAACAAACGGTTGCGGAAGAGAATTATAAACGAATCAAGGCGGGAACGCGAAAGGAAGATTTGGAATCGGCGCGTGCGGTGCTGGCAGAAGCGGAAGCGAATCTGCAACAGTTGCAAACCGGAACGCGAAAAGAAGATATTGCGGCCGCCAAGGCGAATCTGGTTCAGACGCAGGCGGCGTTGGCAATTCAGCAGCAAACATTGCGCGATACAAAACTGACCGCTCCGTGCGACGGAATCGTTCGCAGCCGTATTTTAGAGCCGGGTGAAATGGCGTCTCCCCAATCTTCCGTTTTAACGATTGCCGTCGTTTCACCTAAATGGGTTCGCGTTTATCTGAACGAAACGCTGTTGTCGAAAGTAAAGCCGGGCGATAAAGCGACGATTAAAATC
>CAYZMZ010000034.1:0-4209 GCA_964479655.1 uncultured Planctomycetaceae bacterium | reverse complement strand
CGATAAGTCGTTTGACGGCTGGGTGGGATACATTTCACCCAACGCAGAATTTACGCCTAAAAACGTAGAAACGCCTGAATTGCGTACGTCTCTGGTTTACGAAGTTCGGGTATACGTGAAAGACCCGGAAAATATACTCAAACTCGGTGCTCCGGCTACGGTAACGTTTTGAAACATGGCAATAATTCAATGCGAACATCTGACGAAGACTTTTTCAGAACGCATGCGAAAAGTAACGGCGTTAAACGACGTGTCTTTTGAACTGGCGGAAGGTCAGCTTGTCGGCTTGCTGGGACCGGACGGCGCGGGTAAAACGACGCTGCTGCGGCATTTGTGCGGGTTGCTGCGTCCTGACGCGGGCACGATTTCGGTTTTGGGATTCGATACGGTTCGCAACGCTCGACAGATTCAAAGTTTAGTCGGCTACATGCCGCAGAAATTTGGATTGTACGAGAATCTCAGCGTTACGGAAAATATAAATCTGTACGCTCGACTGCACGGAATAACACGTGTTGAATTAGACCAGCGGGTGCCGCGATTGCTGGAGCGGAATAATCTGTCGGCGTTTACCGCGCGTATGGCGGGGAAGTTGTCTGGAGGTATGAAGCAGAAACTCGCTTTGGTTTGCGCGTTGATTTCTCGTCCGAAGTTGATGATTTTGGACGAGCCGACGGTTGGAGTGGACGTTTTAGCCCGGCGGGAACTGTGGCAGATTCTCCGTCAGACGGTTGAGGAAGAATCGATGTCTGCTTTGGTTAGTTCGACGTATATGGATGAGGCGGACTACTGCGATGAGGCGTTGGTTCTGTTTGACGGAAAGTTAATCGCGCGGGAAGCCCCCGATGAAATAGTCCGTTTGGCGAGGCCGTTTATCGAAAAACCGACGTTTGAAAACGGATTCCAGGTTTTGATTTCCGGGTCGGTTCCAGAGCTTTTAGTACGAAAGCATCCGGTAGAATTAAACGCGCCGGTTGTTATTCGCGCGGAGGGATTGATTAAGCGTTTCGGGAATTTTACTGCCGTAAATCAGGTGAGTTTTAACGTCCGTCAAGGGGAGATTTTCGGTCTTTTAGGCGCGAACGGAGCAGGAAAAACGACGACGTTCAGAATGTTGTGCGGTTTAAGCGGATCAGAAGGAGGACGAATCGAAATCGACGGACGACCGCTGAAAGATAATCTCGCGTTTGCACGCAGCCGGATTGGGTATGTAGCACAAAAGTTCTCCCTGTACGGAGATATATCTGTACTTCAGAATCTGGAATTTTTCGGAGGAGCGTACGGATTATCGGGGGCAAAATTACGAGATCGGATTAACTGGGCGATGTCGGCGTTTGAGCTGGAAGAGTTTGCCGCGCAGGACGCCGGTTTGCTTCCGGAGGGATTCAAAAGGCGATTGGCGATGGCGTGCGCGCTGCTTCATCAACCGCCGATCTTGTTTCTCGACGAAGCGACTTCCGGAGCCGACCCGATGGCGCGGCGTGAGTTTTGGAAGCGAATTATCGAGTTGGCAGACAGCGGCGTGGCGATTGTAATTACTACTCATTTTCTCGACGAAGCCGCTTATTGCGATCAGATGGTTATTATGCGGGACGGGGAATCGGTAGCCGCAGGAACGGTCGATGAGATTTTGCAGCAAGGCGGAGGCGGCAATAATCTGGAAGAGGCGTTTGTTAATATCGTTTCAAATAAATCAACCGTAACAGATAAATGAACAAGTAAATATCGTGAACATAAACCGTATATCAGCTCTGACGATTAAGGAAGCCAAGCAATTGGTTCGGGACCCGATGAGTATCCTGCTGGGGATACTCTTGCCGGCGTTGCTGTTGCTGGTATGTGGATACGGTATGTCTACAGATATACGCAATATCAAGCTGGTAATTGTTGTACCGGAATCGTCCGATTATGCCAATCATGTAGTTGCGCGATTTAGTTCCAACGATTTTTTTCAGACTCAAATTGTCCGCTCAACAGCAGACGGAGAGCGGCTGGTAAAAAGTCACGCGGCAGACGTCTGTTTGTTTTTACCGCAGGATTTTTCGCGCAAATGCGAAACGGGGGATTTTCAGGCTTTAATTGCAGTCAATGCGTCCAATCCAACGCCTGCTTTTATGAAACAAAGCTATTTGCAGACGGTTATGGCGGAGGCGATCGGACGAATATTAAAGGAAAAGAATCCTAATGCGTCGTTGCGTTCGCCGACCATTGAAATCCAATCTCGTCAATGGTTTAACGACGCAAATGTAAGCGCATATACAATTGTATCGGGAATTATTGTTATCGTTTTGACGATTATCGGCGCGATGCTTACCTCGATGGTTATGGCGCGTGAATACGAACATGGAAATTTGGAAAGTATGTTTGTTACCCCCATGCAAAGTTCGGAGATTTTGCTGGCAAAGATGATTAACAATTTTGCCTTGGGAATTGTTGGATTGACCGTTTCTCTGGTTATGGCCCGTTTTTTGTTTTCAATTCCCATGCGGGGAAATTTGCTGATTCTGTTGCTGGGATCAAGCGCGTATCTTGTCATGGCGTTGGCGATGGGATTGCTGGTTTCCAGTATAGCCAAGAATCAGTTTTTAGCGGTTTCGATTACCGTTGTACTGACGTTTTTGCCGTCGTATTTGCTGTCGGGATTTCTGTTTGAGATAAAAAGTATGCCGCTGTTTTTGCAATGGATTACGGTTTTTGTACCGGCGCGGTATTACGTGGATTTTCTTCAGACTTCTTTTTTGGTCGGCAACGTTTGGCCCAACGTCGTTAAAAATATCGGAATCCTGCTGATTTTTGACGTTGTGTTTTTGGTTCTAGCCGCCGTAAAAAGTCCGAAGCGTTTAAAATGAACATAAAAACAGATTCGATACAGTCGTATAATCCAAAACAATCCAAGTGGAGTAAGTATATACCGGAATCATCAAAAGGAATTTTATCATGCGAACTTTAATTCGATTGGCTGCTCTGCTGAAAAAAGAACTGATTCAATTGCTGAAGAATCCGAAGATGCGTGCGGCGTTGTTCGTTCCGCCGATGATGCAGCTGTTGATGCTGGGCTATGCCGCCACGCTGGACCTGAAAAGCGTTGATTTTGCCGTTTTGGACTATGCGCAATGCAGCGAATCGCGGGAATTGAAAAGCCGTTTTGCCGGCTCGCCTGTTTTTGTAGCTCGACCCGATATTGATTCTGAATCAGAAATGAAGCGGCTGATTGATAATCGTTTGATTAAACTGGCTGTTGTAATTCCGGCGGATTTTAAACGAGCCATGTCAGGTCAAACCAAACCGACGGTACAGGTTATTTCGGATGGACGCAGCGCGAACAGTTCGGGAATCGCTTTGGCTTATGCGGCCAATATAATCAATAATTACTCGCTTAGCCGTCAAAATGGAGCGGGGAAAATAAATATTCAAACGCGCAGCTGGTACAATCCTACTCTGAATGTACAGTGTTTTATGGTTCCCGCTTTGCTGGCGGTAATCGCTTTGATCGACATAATGCTTATTTGTTCTCTATCTATTGCGCGTGAGCGGGAAGATGGAACCTTTGACCAGCTTCGTATGACGCCTTTTGCTACCTGGGAACTGCTGTTTGCCAAGGGGATGTCGGCCTTGTTTGTAGGAACGTGTCAGCTTTCGGTGGGGATTATATTCACTTTTTTATGGTTTCGAGTACCGTTGTACAGTTCGTTTGGATTGCTTGTTATGCTGTTAGGGTCTTTCCTGTTTGCGTCGATTGGAATAGGACTGCTTATTTCGACGGTCAGTCAGAATCTTCAACAGGCTCTTTTAGGTATGTTTGTTTTAGTGGTTCCGTTTGCGATGCTTTCAGGAATGGGCACGCCGTTGGAATCGATGCCGGATTTTTTTCAGTCGATTACGATAATTAACCCGCTTCGACACGGAATAGCCGCCTTGCCGCGCATATTTTTGGAGGGGACAACATTTTGGGAGTTGCGTCATTCGTTTTTTCTGCTTTGGGCTATCGGTTTAACGGCGTTTGTAATCGCCTATTTTATCTTTAATCGTCAGCGACAGGGAGCCTGAATTTAAGATACCGATTTCGCTTGAAATTGTTCGGTTCATATCGTCTTATCTCAGAAGTTTTATTTATTGAGTGAAATCAAGAAGATGTCGATGAAAAAAGGGAATCCTAGAGGTATCTTCTATTAAAGCCGACTTTCGGCTTCATTTAGTTCCATAATCAGATTA
>CAYZMZ010000033.1:2523-14539 GCA_964479655.1 uncultured Planctomycetaceae bacterium | reverse complement strand
GAGTATCCAACGGCGGCACCGATAAACTTTTGCCCACCGAAGACATTTCATGGCTTAAGATTACCTCGTCGCACTCAATGCCCAATGCGGATAGTACCGCGAATTCAGGCGGATACCATGTTGTGATTGTATCCAAAGAAGGCACGTATTCTGGCGTCAACTTTGGTAACTATCGCAAGCCGGAAGTATCTGTCGGCGATGGAATTTATGGTGAAGGCAGTACCGGCGGCTGGATTCCGATCGAAATTCCGATTGAAATCACCAAGTCGTTTGGTTCTGAAATTGTCATTCGATTTAGTACCGAAGACGGCACGGCTATTGGATACGTAGGTGATCCTAATAGTCAGGCCGATTTAAATGCTGCGGCGAATGCGGGTGCAGACTTCATTCATACCGATGGCGAAGTGGTTATCAACATTGATCAAGATCAAATCAAGGGCGGTGATTGGGAAGCAACTCAGATTACCTATAACAGTACTGATGATAACTATGAAACCAAGGTTGCGGGCGATTATATTATCTTCCGTAGAAATGAAGAAATTTATTACTATAATATTACAACGGGTTTAGATCCGGTTGCTATTACGGATGATAATTGTGATGATGCTTACCTGGATGCGGCAGTTTTACCCAGCGGCGATGTGGTTGCAACGTGGTCGAAATACAACAAAGAAACCAAGAAATGGCAACTTTACTATCACTTCATTGAAGGCGGTTCTACAACGGCGGATGAACACGGAACGTTGATTAATCTTCCTGAAATGGATTACTATTCACCGGTTTTAGGCGAAGATTGCTTGTACTTTATGAAGGCTAATTTTGTCAACGGCAGTACGGCTCAAGATCAAACCTTGATGATGATCAACAATTTTGATTCGGTGAAAAATTCTTCGGGTAACGTTTATCCGACGGAAGTTTACAAGTGCAAGACCAATGAAACGATCATGGACAATTCAGTTCATGTCAATTCACTTACCGATGGTGTTGTGTTCAATGTAAAGGATTCTACAGATGGTTCAATTTATATTTACTATAAAGCGAATTCAGATGCGACAACCAAGCCGGTTTGTCTGACCGCTCAGGGAAGCTATTGTACTAATCCCCAAATTGACGGCGACTATATCGTCTGGGAGCAAACTGTAAACGGTACCGGTATGAAGAATATTATGCTTTATACTATTTCTACCGGAACGACTGAGGCGATTTCCTCTGTTGGTCCGTATACTTCAGATACGACAACCAAGAAGTTTTATACCAATAACGTTACGCCTGCTATAGACAATGGAACGATTGTTTGGGCAGGTGAGGTTTTCAATCAGGAAACGAACGTTAAAACGACTGAAATCCTTGTGTACAATATTGCGGACGCTACGACAACGCAAATTTCCCAAGGCGGCAGTTGCGCTGTTCCTTCTATTAAAGACGGTCAGATTGCCTGGACTCAGGAAATTACACTTACCAGCGGCGTAAAAGATAGAGAAATTTACGTTTACAATCTGGATACGCTCAAAGGTCCAAGTCCGATTTATGCACCTGATGCGACTACCGGTGCTGGTCGATTGGGAAATGACTGGGATCCGACGGTGTGTGCCGATGGCGTAATTATCTGGCGTGGAATGGACAAAAAGTCTGAACATTACGAGTTGTTTATTACTCGAGAAACTGAACCGTACTATATTGAAAACGTAGTTGTTTGGGTTTATGCCGATACAATCGTTGAACCCGATGAGTTCTTCTACGTCAATATTGAAACGAGTGCGGAAGAGGTTATCATCAATAATGAACGCGCACAAATTTGGCTGCTCAACGATGATAGTACTCATACTGATAAGCAGAGCATGGATTACGGCGACGCGCCGGATCGTTATCCGGTTCTGCTTGCAAACAACGGTGCTCGTCATGATGTTTCCGGCTATCGCTTGGGTACAAATATCAGCTACGAAAAAGCGGCGAAGAGTAATGCCGCAGCAACGGGAGATAATTATGATGACGGCGTTGCCGCGCTGTCTGGTGGTAACAAAGAGTTTGTTCCGGGTATGGTTTATTCCTTAACCGTGAATGCGACTGTTCCGACTTCCGATGCGGATGGAAAAGCTTACTTGGATGCGTGGATAGATTTCAACGGTGATGGTTTGTGGTCGGATAACGAACGTATTGCAGATTCGTTTGCTGTGGTAAACGGAGAGAATACGCTTTCGTTCCTGGTTCCTTACACAACTTTTGTCGGTGAAACGTTCGCTCGATTCCGTTTGTCGGCAGACGGCGGTTTGGATTCGACGGGTTACGCTTCTACGGGTGAAGTTGAGGATTACAAGGTTGTCTTGACCAAGAATTTGTCTTCGACTACTCGTTCTTTGGTAATCAACGGCGATAATTCAGATGAAAACTACGTGTTTGCGTATACCTCATTTGATGAAAACGGCGTTCCGGAGAAGTTTACGATTTCTCGTACAATCAACGGTGAAACCCGATACGCTTATGTCGCGGCAGGAATCCAAAGCTGGGTTGAAACCGAGACGGAACTGAATGTCGCTGATTATGATTTGATCAAGATAAACGGTTCAACCGGGACGAACACAATTCAGTTTACCGGGTCGAGTTCAGCTGAAATATACAAGGTGTATCAGTCGAAGGCCTTTATCTACTCCAATGGTTTGAATATCAATATTGAAGGTATGGCAACCATGAATATTGATACGGCTGGAGGGGCTGATACGGTGAATCTGCTTGGTTCGCGAAGTGCGGATGCCTTTGTTGTCGGCGAACACGAAGCCAACGTAGGTTTAGTTGTTGATAAAGAATCTTTTGTTCCCTATTATACGGTTAGCAATTTGGATTCTGCCGCCATGATTTACTGCTACGGCGATGCGGATCAGGGTGATACGGCTGATATTTCCACCGTAGAAGGTATTGCCTGTGAAGCCAAGTTTGATCGCAATGATTTGGTTATCTCAGAGCTTACCGGCGGAGTAATTCGCAAGGCAATCGGTTTTGATGCGATTACCGCGCGCAGTGTTAATGCCGATGATACGGTGGTCTTCCTGTATGCGGATAAGGTGAAAATACCGGAGCATGATCCGATTGCTGTTACGGGTTATGGCTATGCCAATTTCGCGTATGGTTTTGATTATGCTAATATCCATTCGGCTTCGACAAGTTCGACCTTTAAGATGACGGCTGGCAACGGCGGCGATTTGGTAATCAGTCCTGATGGTTTGTCCTTTGCGGGAACGACCGGACGGATTACGGCAACCGGTTTCTCCAACGTTGAATTTGACGGCAATAACCAGGATATTTCTGCTGCAATGTACGATTCGGTAGATAACGACGTGGTTACCATGTACGCCAACAACGTTCAGATGAAAGGTCAGAATTATCTTAACGTAATTAAAAACGTGAAGTTTGTCAATGCGTATTCAACGGCTGGCGGAAAGGACGTTGCGAAGATTTACGATACGGTTGGGGTAGATTATCTCTATGCTCAGGCGTATTCGACGACGATTTTCGATCAGGAAAAGACGTTCAGCAATACAGCGACCGGATTTGCGCAGGTTTTGGCTTATTCGACCAATTCTGCTCAAGACAAGGCTTATCTGTATGATTCCGTTGGAAATGATACGCTGGTTTCGACGTCTGCTTATACGTCGATTTCCGGCAAGACCTTTAACAACAAGGTGTACGGATTTAACACGGTAAACGTTTCCAGCGTGAACGGTGGAAATGACGTCGCCCGGTTGTACGATTCGGCGGTAAACGATATTCTGTCTGCGGGCAATGATTGGGCGCAGATTGAATCGGTTGACCTGTCGATCAATCGTAAGGTTTCCAACTTCAGTTTAGTCGAAGCGATTGCCGCTAACTCCGGTAATAAGACGATTAAAGATTCCGATAAGGCTGTTGACTTTATCCTGAATACCTACGGTAATTGGGACGATAATGACTAAACGTTTGCCCGACGGATATAATCCGTAAAAACGAGCGTGAAATATCGCGACCGCTCCAATATTTTGAGTAATATTGGAGCGGTTTTTTTATCAACGGTAGTTTTACCGTATTTGCAATGGGCTATAATTCGTTTAATGCTCCTATTATTAAAAATTTGATTTTTACCGGGTATTCCCTTATTTGGGGATTATATTATAATTCAAGATATGGATTACCGAGGTATTGTTTCTGGCGACGATAAATCAATGACGGCGAGGCTGCTGCGCGGATTGCTATTATCAGGTGAACTATTGTATAGTTCTGCTATGGCGGTTCGGAATTTCAGCTATGATTTTTGTCCGTGGTTGAGCGTAAAAGTTCGGATTCCGGTAATCAGTATTGGTAATTTAACGATGGGCGGAACGGGAAAAACGCCGTTGACCGCTTTGGTCGGACAGCATTTTATCTCTAAAGGGTTATCAACGGCGATAATAAGCCGCGGTTATCATTCCAAACCGGGTCAGCTGAACGACGAGGGAAAAGAAATTCTCCGCCGCATTCCGGAGTGTACGTATATTCAAAATCCGCGCCGGGTACAGGCGGCTAAGAAATTGACCGAACTAAAGGAATCGGCTATTGTTGGGGAATCTGCGGAAATACAACCGATTCAGGTTATTGTGCTTGATGACGGATTTCAACATCGACAATTGCGCCGGGAGTTGGATATTGTGCTTTTAGATGCGGTTAATCCGTTTGGATACGGTCATGTTTGTCCGAGGGGCTTTTTGCGCGAATCGATTTCCGGCTTGACGCGGGCGCAGGTAGTCGTAATTACGCATGCGGATATGGTTGACGCGGCTGTTTGCGATTCTATCAGGACAACGATTTTGTCGATAAATCCCCAATTAACGGTTTGTCTGACCAGGCATCGACCGGGGGCGTTGCAGCGGCTGGACGGTTCGAGTATTCCGATTTCGGAGGTTGTCGGTAAGCGGGTAACCGCCTTTTGCGGATTGGGGAATCCGGCGGCGTTTGGTAAAACGGTTGAATCGCTGGGGTGTAAGGTTGCGCAGTTTGATATTTTCGGAGATCATCATATTTATACCCGCGAGGACGAGTTCGGTCTGATTGAGAAAGCAAAAGCGAATCAAGCGGACGCGATTTTGTGTACGATGAAAGATTTCGTCAAATTATCTGACCTGTTCAAAGAATCAGATATTCCTTTGTACGGTGTTCAAATAGACATGGTGTTTATATCATCAGAGGCGGAGTTTTGGCAAGTGGTAGATCGGGCAGCGGAGAAAAAACTATAATGTCGTCAGAAATACCGTTAAATCTGCCGTCCGATAATAGGAATGAATTGAATATCGAGCAGACGCCGGTCGGCTATCCGGGAATCTGGATTCCGTTTTTTCTATTTATTGCGGTGTTTTCGCTTTTGGTAACAACCAGTTCGATTTTGCCGCTTTGCTGGGACGAGGGGGAAGCCCGATGGCGGGCGGAATCGATTGAAGAATGGTTTTCTCTGTTTCCGAAACGGAGTTTAGGAGAAAGTTTTTCGCGCGATTCGATCGAACAGGGCTGGAAATTCGTGGTTTATCGAGAAGGGCATCCGGCTTTTTATGGTTTGTTGGCGGCGGCGGGTCAGGCATGGGGACGAATTAATCCATCTGCCGATGCGCGAACGTTTTTTTTGATGTTTTATGCCTTTGCCGTTTCGGGCGTATTTTGGAAAGTGCGGAAGATACAGCCGGAGAGTCCTTTTGCGGCTTGGGCGTCGGTTCTGTGCTTGCTGATGACTCCGCGTCTTTACGCGCATGCACATTTTTCGGTGAATGATTCGATTCTTACCTCGTGCTGGCTGCTGACGTGGGTTTGTTTTACCGATTCGCCGCATCCGAAATCAATAATCAGTTCTATTTTATGCGGAATTTTTTTGGGGTTGACGGCTGCGTCCAAATTTACCGGCTTGATGGCGATTCCCTGTTTTCTGATAGCGGGATTGTTTTATAGAAATCGGGAAATGGGATGGTACTTATTTCGCTGTATGATTACGGCGGCGATTGTTTTTTTTATCGTCAATGTGCCGCTTTGGATTGATCCGATATACGGATTGATTCGATTTTTCCAATTGAATTTAGGACGGGAACAAACGTATAATATATCCGGCTGGTTTTTTGGCTGTCGGTATAATATGACCTATAGTTTGCCGTGGTTTAATACCCTGGTATGGGTAGGAATTACGGTTCCGGTCGGATTTTTGCTGTTTTTGATTTTCGGATTTGTCCAATTAGTGAAGAACCGGAGCCGGGTTTATGTTCCGGTTCTGATAGCCAACGCTGTAATTTTGCTGATAATTCGCAGTTTACCGCATGCGCCGGCTCATGATAACGAACGTTTGTTTATTAGTGCTTTTGCGTTTATAGCAATTATAGCCGGTCTGGGAGCAGGACGGATTTGGAAATACCGGCTGTTCGATTTGTACGATACGATTCGATTGGATAAAGATCGGCTACGGGTTCGGGCGACGGGATTGATCTTATTTTTCATTTTTCTCGGTTCTGCGTCCAGCATGTATCTTTATACACCTCATTGGTTGTCGTATTACAATTTGGCAATCGGCGGACTGCCTGGGGCGTACCGGGCTGGTATGGAACCGACGTATTGGTGGACGGATTTGGATGATTCAGCGTTGGATTGGCTGAATAAAAACGCTCTTCCGGGCGAAAAGGTTCAATTTCAGTCGATTTCGGGATATAATCTCAATCTGTTGATTTCTGAAAAGAAATTGCGGGTAAATTACGCCCCGAAAGCTCCGGGGGAATATAGATGGTACGTGTTGCAATCGCGTCCGAGCTTGTACAGTGAATTGGATTTGCTGTTGCAGCAATCGTATACGCCCGCCTATACGGGCGCGATTAAGGTATCGGGAATCGGTCCATGGAATTTAAGCTCCGTTCCGTTGATTCGTATTTATGCGCTTGAGAAAACGGAATCGGAGAAACCGCTGGAATCGGAGGAATAACTGGAATCGTCGGAACCGATGGAATCGGAGAAATAATTATCCTGATTCTATTGTTTATCCTGTAAACTATTCCAGTATTGCTGAATCTGCTTTTGGTATTCGGGGAAAATCTGCTGATTGGAATCGGGGGCGATAAATTTTTGAATCGACGGAGGGAGCTCGCCCCAAATTTTACGCAGTAGTCCGCGGTATTGTTCCGGGGTTAGGGAATCGTTGTTGCCGTCGGCGGTTTTTTCGCCGGATTCGGGGGCGGAGGTATCGACGGTTGGCTGATTATCCTGCGAATTTTCGGGTTTGTTTTCCGGCTTGTTTTCCTGTTCGGCAGGGTCTTGATTGGATTTATCTTTTGTCTTTTCCCGATTGAAGGAAATCTGATTGATAAATTTATCCAGATGTTCACAAATCTGCTGTTGTAATCCCTGATTTATTTCTCCGCAGTCGCGCAATTTGAATAACTCAAAGGTTTGACGCATGTATCTAACGATTTCAAGCAAAGGAGCGTCTTCCTCGGAAACGGCGGCGGTTCCCAGCTGATTCCAAAGGGTATCGATAAACTCTTTTTCCTGCTTGATTTTTTCCTGCTGTTGTATTTGTTCATCTGTAAGTGCGGGAGATTTCGATTCGGGAATAAGGGATAAATCGCCCAGTAAATTATCGTCCAGCGAACTGGATTGATCGGAGTTATCCGTATTATTATCGGGGGTAGAATCTTTGGGGCGTTCTCCGCGAAGCAATTCAGGAGGCATGGAAGCGGTCGTTAAAAACCAGGTTAGGGACGCCAGGCGTTGCTGTTTGTCGGCTAAAATGGCGGCGGTTTCGGGGGAAACTTTCATACTGCCGGCTTCGATAGCTTCGGAAAAGGCAAGTCTGGTTTGATCCAATAATTGTTGTTGCGATAGTTCCAGCAACTTCAAATCTTCGATGGCGACTTTACTTTGCGGTTTATCGGGCGTTTCCGGCTGCTTGTCTTGGTCTGAATCGGCTTCGTCCGATTCTTTGGCTTGATTGAGAGCTAAAATTGCCAGTTGCTCCGCAGAGTTGAGGGTATCGATAATCTGTTCTAAATGTTCTACCGCCGTTTTTTGGCAGAGTGTAATTACCTCAATCGGTTTTTTCTGTTCAATAAACTGTGCTGCTTGAAACATGAGAGTTTTCGTTTGGAACAGGGCGTCTGAAACTACGGTCATGTGGGATGCCTGAATTGATTCAACGCGCAACGCTAATTCTTTCTGGGATACGGCGAGATTCGCTTGTTTAATCTGAACGTCTCGATTATTGGTGATATTTTGCTTGAAATGGTTGGTCGTTTCGAGAATTATATTCTGCTGAATTTCCAAAACCTGCTGTATATCGGCTTTTAGGAGGAGGCGTTTTTGAGCTTCGGTATCGCCTGAGGCGTTGAGAATAGCTAAAGATTGGTCGTATGTTTCCCGCAATTTTATTATCGCGGAATAGGCAATAGTTGTATTGGAATCGGCGTTATTTAATACTTGAGAAAACAGAGGCTGAACGTAAGTCCAGTTTAGGTCTGAATTTACCTGGCTGATAGCAGACGCCCATTTTTTAGCTTGCGGAAATTCGCGGTTGTCGGCTTGGTTGTAAACGGCGAGGGTAATTTCGGCGTTGGCTTTCCATTGTTTTGTTTTTAGGGCGATGGCAGGAAAATGGCGGCGAATTTCGGAAATTGTATCATCTGAAAATCCGGTTCGCGCTTTCTTTTCCAGATTTTCAACGGTTGATTGTATTTGACGGAACGATTCGGTTAGTTCGCGGTATTGCGTCCATTGACCGAAGGCGTTGAGAAGGGAATTGAGCTGCGAGTTTAGCGATTCAAGCTGCTGCGCAAGCGATTGACGGGACGGGTTATCGTTGGAATCGATTTTCAGAATTGCAATAAGACGTTCAATTTGCGGAGCTTGATTTTTTTGCGTTTGATTGAGTTTACGATAGACGTTTTCCAACTCAACGAGCGTTCTGCCCCATTGCAGATGATTCATTTTAACGCGTTCGATTAAGGCGTATAATTGAGGCTTAACGGCGCTGGAATCTCCCCAAATCTGGCGGGTGAACTGTTTATATAATCCGTCGATAGAATTAGGATCGGATTCTTTCTGCGCTTTGTTGAGCGTATCGATAGCCCGAATCAGTTCGTTTTTAAGCCTAAGTCGTGCGGCGATAAGTAGAGTGTTTAACTGGTCAGGTGTAACAATATTCAATCGCAGAATCTGGCTGTCTCCTTCTTCAGAACGGGTATCGGTTGATTGAGCAAAGACATCGATCTGCGCTCCGGGAAGTATTTCCATCGAATTGAGATTGAAAACAGTGGAATCGGTTTTTTGTTTTGGCGGGCGTTTTATTGATTCGTCGTCAAAGGCATTCCAGACGGGTTGACGTTGATATACAATTTTACCGGCGACGGAGCCGGATTGAATTTCGGATTCTTTTAATATGCGCCATCTAAGCGAGGTTGTTAACAGTCCGTAGTCGTCGTAAGCGTGAATTTCAAGCGGAATCAACGCATTTTTTACAACTTCCATATTAGGCAGCAGGCAGGCGGAGAGCTTGGTTTTCGGAGCGTCATCTGGAATTACGGTAATAGTATGCCAATCGGTTTGCGTGATTGCTTTGGGGGCAGACGTTAAAACAAAGCGGTATTTCAAATTCGATTCCAGTAAACTTGAAATGGAATACAAATGTTCAGACATGGATTCCAACGACAGGTTTTCAGGGCTGGTATCGGAATCGGACTGAATCTGTAAAATCGCCTTGTATAGGGGAATATCTGTTTCGACGAAAAATCGAATTGTAGAGTTTTGCGGTGCTTTGGACGGCTGACTGTCGGACAGGGTAAACGCGCCTTCCAGGGTCGAGGCAGGCGGTATGACGCGCAGTTCGATGTTTTGAATTTTCGGCGGTTGTACAGTGGGGATAGCGGCTGGAAGATAGGTTTGAACGTCGGCGGGATTAAAAAAGCGAGTAATACAAATCTGCCTGCTATTGCAGGGGATAACAGCGAATATACAAAAGACGATTAGAATAATCGCAAGTTCTATAGCCGTTGTTTTTAGCGGTATGAGGCGTTTGACCGAATTGAACAGCGAGGCGGAATTGATTTTTTGTGCGGCTGAATCGACGGCTTGCCGCGCCAGTTGCTCTGAAACGATAAATGGATTATTCGGGTTAAATAGTCCGTCCTGATTGCTTTGGGCGGCGGAAAGCTGATTGTCGAAATCCAAAACGGCGGTTAGCTGACCGGAATCAAACTCCAATTCGGGTTCTAAAATCGAGGCTAAATGCGGCGAATCGGTTCGTGCTTTTATCCGAACAGTTTGATAAATCAGAATAGTAAATAATCCGCCGATCCAAATTGATAACAACGCGATACGGGTTGAAAAATACAGAGGAAAATTTGTATCAATCAAATAAAATAGCAATAGGCATACTGCGGAAAAGGCAGTACCTTCTACAATAGCGGCGAGAAATAATCCCGCGCGGATATTGTTTTGAAATCGATAGAATTTATTTAGCGGACTTTTCATTTACAAAATAGCTTTTTTAAACAGGTAATATCGAGTCCAATCGATAAATAAAATCAACAGTAAAAGGGTTAGTAAAAGCGGCTGATTCCAAATTATAACCGTGGGGCGAACAATACGAATTTTTTCGGGTTGCGGATCGAGTATTTTCTGAATAGAATCCAGAGTCGATTCGGTGTAAAACTTTCCCCCTGTTTGTACGGCGGCTTGATTGAGTGATTCGCGGTCGGCGGTCGGATATTGATATTCCAGCGGCAAGGTATTATCGAAGGAATCGGGATTGGATTTATTAGCCAAGGCGCGAATCATTTGTAATTGAAATCGATTGTAATACAGCTCGTTTTTACCGCGCCTCCAACGCCAAAGGGAATCCGTTAGAATTGAAACAACGTTAATATTTCCAACGGCATGTTCTACGATAAGCGGATTGGATGAGATGGAATCGAGAGCTAAAACGCGGGAAAAAGGCTTAAGGTGAGTTACCGGAACAATTGTACCCAACTCGGGTAGCGAGTTCCAATCGGATTGATTGTTGCTGGATTGATTGCTGGTTGAAAACAGTTTCAGCCAGGATTCCGTTTGTCCCAAGGGGGATAATTTAATTTTCGCGGAAGAAATAGGCTTGTTGCCCAGAGAGCCAATATCAAACGGCAGCCAGCGATTGTCTATCAATAGTAACGGGGCAAAATTATAGTTGCTGTTCCAAAAACCGATTACGGCTTTTGCGTTGGAAGAATCGGACGTATCAGATTTCTGATTTATACGGAAGAACTCGCGCAGAGCGTCGGATTGCGCTTGAGTAAACAAATCAAGATTGGGACTGATAAATATAAGTATATCGTAAACATTTAACTGCTCTGCTGACTGGGGGAATTGTTCTATAGCGCAGGAATCTTCGTGAATATATTCGGGAGCCGCGTTTTGCAGTACAACGGACAGGGATATATAATCGGTTCGGGCGAGTAAATTTCTCAGGTAACGGAATTCCCAGTTCGGTCCGTTGGATACCATCAGAACGTTAATTGATTTTTTTGGGATTTTATTTTGTTGAGCTTTGAGTTTTTCGATTAGCGGGATAGACTGCGGCTTGTCGGAGCCAATTTGAGCGGCGATAATTTGCGTCGATGAATTGCTGTTGAGTTTTACCTCTGCCCAATTTGCGGGGGCGGAATCGTCGGTTGAGCGTCCATCTGAAAGGATAATAATCTTTTTCAACGCTTGAAAGTCGATTTTTTTGCAGAGCGATTCCTGCGCTATTTTAACTGATTGAATTGGATTGGTTGCGGTTCCCTGCGGAGCGGAAATCGGTTCAATAACCGGATTGTTTTTTGGGGAAAGGAGCTGAATTTTAACGGGCTGCGAAAAAGTTGAGCTGCTGAACTGGTATTTATCGGATAATTCGGCAATTGCTTTTTGCTGCGATTTTAGCCATTGATTGCAAAATTGAGTTCGGGAAATTTGAATATTGGATTCAGAGGGCAAATTCATGCTTAACGTATCGTCCTGTAAAAATAAAACGGCGGGTTTGACA
>CAYZMZ010000033.1:0-2513 GCA_964479655.1 uncultured Planctomycetaceae bacterium | reverse complement strand
TAGGGTACACTTCGGTAAGATTTCCTGCCGCAGAATAATCATAATAAACAGAATTATTGAAACTGCGATAAAGCTGACTGTTCCCAATCGGCGTTCCTGTTTTGGATATTGACTGGAGGAACGCTTGAATTGAACAAATAGCCAAATTAGCAGTAATAATCCCGTGCTTGACAGTACAATTGACATCCAGCAGGAGCCGGGAACGAGGTGCGTTTCTGCGGGAACGTTAGCCGAGGAATTTAGGCTGATGGTCGTAATTCTGTCTAACAGAGGAATCCAAAAAAAGCAAAGCGGCCACGCGTTTTTCTGCCCGTCAATAGGTGAGCTAAAAATCCATGTATTGTTTCGGCTGATTAGCGAAGTGCTGTCTGTAAAAGCGGATTGCCAGCCCTGTGTCGATTCGTAAATGCAGTTTTCCTGCGAAGGAAACGGAATTTTTTGCGATTTAACGACGTTAAAAACAGGCGATTTCCACAAATCGGATTCTGAATTTAAGCCCTCATATAATCGGGCGTGCGAATCGATTTTCGGAAGCGGCGATTTTGGTTCTGCGGGTAAGACGGAAGATAAACTCTGACGTGATTGTTCGTCCAGTTCGTTTAAGGCGAAAAACCAAACGGGCAGAAATTGCTCAACTCGTCTTTTTATCGTTTCAGCCAGCCAGACGGGAATTTGCTTGGCTGCATGAAAGACGACGATATCCGATTGCTCGACCTGAACGGGATTGAGTTTATCCAGTTCTGTTTTCGTAAATTCAACCGGGGACAGAATCTGATTTAATCCTGCTGATAAAAACAGGGCGGCGCGAGAATTATCGATTTTATCGACGTTGTCTTGATAAACAAATAATACGGTAGTCGTTTTAGCGGTATCGCTGGTTTTCAAGCCCGCTGCGGGAGATATAGCCGGAGGAGATAGAATAGGTTTATCAACAATTTTGCTTTGGGTTATCAAGAAAACCGGTTGCGCAACGGCGGCAATAACAACTCCGATAAGAATCGTTTGTAAAATCAAACGGATTAATTCTGATTGCCGTCTTCGGGGTTGCGTTTGTTCAAACGCCTGTTTGAGAATAGACATGGCAGCCCACTTGACGGTAGGCGTTTGCCGACGTCGGAGCCAGTATAAAATTCCCGGAATTAAAACAAGTGGAATAAACAACAGTATCCAAGGTTGTAGAAAGGTCATCGACTGCCGCCCTCCCCGCGAAACGCTTCTTCAAGCGGTTTATTGGTTATAGTCAGTCGATAATCAATTTCCAGATTATCGCAGCAGAACCGCATAAATTCTACGTGTTGGTTGATTAACCTAATATACGCGGATTGCAATTGAACGGGTTCCAGTTCCAACGCGGGATCGTTTTTTGATGTAGAATAAGGCGAAAAACGGGTTCGTTCTGTAAAGGGAAACAAAAGTTCATCTGAATCCAAAACCTGATAAATTCGGCAATCATGCCCCGCCGCTCGAATTTGTTTTAATGCCCCGGCTATCGATGGGGGGGAATCGAACCAGTCGCTGAAAATAATAATCAGTCCTTTTCTTCTCCATTGAGATAATAATTGGGGAATGGATTCGGAAATCGGAATCGTACAGGCAGGGAGATTGTATTGCTTTTCGGTTGATTCGATTACCTCCAAGAGCGTTTGCCATTGGGCTAAACCGCGAACGGGCTGTCCTGTTAGAAGAGAATCTGCGGAAATTCCCCAGCAGACGGAATCATTTTGCCGCAAAGTTAAATAGGCGTTAATCGCCAACAGTAACTGCGCGTATTCAAATTTGGAAAGGGGGCTGTTAGTTCCGCGATAGCTCATTCCAGCCGAGGCGTCCAAGAGCAGATAAACGCATAAATCAACGTCTTCTTCGTATTGCTTAACGTGAAATTTATCTGTCCGAGCGAATACCTTCCAATCAATGCGGCGCAATTCGTCGCCGGGTACGTAAGGACGCAACTGAGCAAATTCAACCGCCAAACCCTGTCCCGCTCCGCGATGCTCGCCTGCTAATAATCCTTCAACCAAATGCCGACTACGCAGTTTTAGCCCGAATAAATGGGAAAGCGTCGTTAGATCAAAGGAATTCGGCATGATAAAAAAGGGAAAAAATGCGTGCAGAAGAAATAACTAAAAGGATTTTTTAGGAAAAATTTTTGTCGGAACGTAAAATTATAGGAAATGGTAAAATTACGGGGGACGGATAAAAATATAGGAAACGGATAAAATTATAGGGAACGGATCGACAGGAAACCGGGGAAATTTAGGGTTTAATGTGGTTCAACAGCGTTTCTATGATTGTATCGGGCGAAATATTTTTGGCTTCCGCATGAAAATTCAGTACGATTCTATGACGCATAACCAGCGGGGCAACGCGGCGAATATCTTGGGGCAGGGGGTTCGTTTTGCCATGCAAGGCAGCTAGTCCTTTGGCGGCTAAAAGGAGATATTGTCCGGCACGCGGACCGGCTCCCCAACGGACGTTTTGTTGGATTATTTCGCAGCTTGTTTCCTCGGGACGGG
>CAYZMZ010000032.1:0-14585 GCA_964479655.1 uncultured Planctomycetaceae bacterium | reverse complement strand
ATGTTTTACTGTTTCCACTTGAAATTTCCCGGCTGATGATAATATGAGCCGGAAAATTTCAAAATGAATACGTATAATACTATTCACCGCGCAGCATGGCGGCGACATCGGCTTCCGGCTCGGAAATCGGCTTTATTCCAAACGTTTTTACCAAAACCGAGGCGACACCCGGCGATAAAAAAGCGGGTAAAGTCGGTCCTAATCGGATTCCGGTAAAGCCCAAAGACAGCAAAGCCAGCAGAACCGTAACAGCTTTTTGTTCATACCAGCCAATATCGAACGAAAGAGGTAATTTGTTTACGTCGTCCAATCCGAATACCTCTTTTAATTTCAACGCGATTACGGCTAAAGAATAGCTGTCGTTGCACTGTCCGGCATCTAAAATCCGGGGAATTCCGCCAATATCGCCCAGATTTAACTTGTTGTATCGGTATTTAGCGCAACCAGCGGTTAAAATAATAGTATCAGCGGGTAACTGCGCGGCAACCTGCGTAAAATAATCGCGTGACTTATGGCGGCCATCGCAGCCGGCCATAACAATAAATCGTTTGATCGCTCCCGATTTTACCGCTTCAACCACTTTATCTGCCAAAGCGAGAACCTGATTATGAGCGAATCCGCCTACAATCTCACCGGATTCTATCTGCTGGGGAGCAGAACAGGTTTTAGCCAAGGCGATAATTGCGGAAAAATCTTTAGGCTTGCCTGCAACTCGGTCGGCAATATGCGGAACGCCCGGCCAGCCTGCCATTCCTGTTGTAAACAAACGTTCACGATAAGAATCTTGTACAGGAATAATACAGTTGGTCGTCATAAGAATCGGACCGTTAAACGAGGCGAACTCCGTGTTTTGATGATACCAGGCGTTGCCGTAATTACCGTGTAAATGCGGGTATTTTTTCAACTCCGGATAATAGTTGGCAGGCAGCATTTCAGAATGGGTGTAAACATCGATACCGGTATCCTGAGTTTGTTCCAGCAATTCTTTCAAGTCGAGCAAGTCGTGTCCTGAAACCAGAATTCCAGGGCGATTTCCTGTTCCGATATTAACGCGAGAGATTTCCGGATTGCCAAAAGTACTGGTATTGGCCTGGTCTAACAACGCCATGGTGGTAACGGCGACTTTTCCGCATTCCAAAACCAGGGCGGTCAACTGGTCGGCGGACAGATCTTCCGTCGTTCCCGCCAAGGCTTTGAAAATAAACTCAAAGATAGACATATCGAATTTTCCCAGCATCGCAGCATGGTCGGCGTAGGCGGCAACCCCCTTAACGCCGTAAGTTAGCAATTCTCTCAACGAGCGAATATCTTCGTTCGGGCAGGATAAAACGCCTAGCGGGATTGACGACAGGGTTGTCGTCGAACCGCCCAGCTTGACCAAGATTTCTTCTGCCTGATTAATTTGTTGGGCGAGGCGCGAATCGTCGAAATTCGCGTTGGTTATCGTCATAAACAGGGACTGTACAACGAACAAGCCGAGTTGTTGATCCGGTACGACAGAAGACGCACCTGATTTCTGGCGTTGAACGCACAGAGCTTTAATTACCTGAATCAGCTGGTCTTGCACGTTAGCCGTTTCGCTTCGCTTGCCGCACATACCTCGTTGATTACAGCCTGTATTATGGCACGTTTCCTGACATTGAAAACAAAACATGTTCATGATATTCCTTGGGGTTAGAGGAAAAAATTTTTCCGACATGGACAACACAAAAGGAGAAACGAGGAGGCAGATTACATTCCAACTCATTTCAACAACCGTATTATACCGCACGAATACCAAAAAACAAGGGGGGGATAGAAAAGAGTAACTTGTCCAGCGGCTATTCTGTTGTGTATTCTGTCAATTAGACATAACAAATTATGCTAAAATCGTTAAATTTATTCGAAATCGTTTTGATTTACCTCAAAAGGTAAATTTATTGCCAAACAAGGGAAAGCCATGTTCTCAAGACAAAGGTGTTTACGGATTTACCGAAAAGTAACTGAACCTCGTTGGCGGAAAAGATATGAATATTGTTATTTTGGTAACTGATATCTAATCCCAAAATAGATATCTTGAATAGGTAGAAAAACACGTGCGGAAATTTTGACCGAAAATTTTGTTCTCTCTGTTTCAAATTGGGATTATAACCATAAAATTACAAACGAAATGAATTTTTGTAAGTTCTTTGATAGCTTGGAATTACAAATTATTTGTTGACTAAGAAACTAAATTGAATATACTTTAATAAATTTTAATTTTTGTTCAACCCATATTTAAAAACATTCGAGAAAATATGAAAATTTTTTTCACGTCAATCAAGACAAATTCCATCACCTTACACAGAACGGAAAAATTATAACATCTTGTTCTGTGATAAAAGGTCAAATTCAATGTTTGGGACCAACACATGCCTTAACTCAATCTCCATCAGATTTACAAATCATCAATTCGCGAATTAAAATTGGAGATGGACAAGTATTTCGACAATTATCTTTAAACGACTATTTTCGAGCACTATATATGATTGAAAACAAAAGTATTGAAAAGAGTCATAGCAGAATTTTCTTCCCAATCAGAAAAGTTAACCAAAAAGCCCTCGTCATTAATTCTCATGAAAGTCTTATAGCATCTCTATGCAAAATTGGACATTATATTATAATTGAGGATATTGATTTAGATTATCAAAATCTGATTGAATATTTAAATCTTTTTGAAGCGAAAGGTTTAATTATACATGATTTAAAATCAACCTTAGGGTTGTCAGTCAGTAATTTATTTTGCATTTCAGAGGAATATTAAAATGACTTCCCTAATTATTAGACCAATTGAACGAAAATCTGCAATTTTAACGCCTTCCTCGATTGCCTGTTTATCGGGTGTATCTACAATCAATCTTTCTGCCGGATGTAGCCATGAATGCGTATATTGTTACACAAAAGGCTATTCGTTCTATCCCGGAAACGGAATTGTAAATACATACATCAATATACAGGAGAAACTAAGTCAGGAATTGAGACGCAAGCGCAAACTTCCGCACAGAGTATATTTCAGTCCTTCAAGCGACGTGTTTCAACCGATTGCCGAGATTCAGCAAAATGTCGCCGCTATTTTTCAAATGTTACTCGAACGAGGAATTGAAGTTGCGTTTCTAACCAAGGGCATTATTCCGGAACCTGTTTGGAAGATAATTACCAAGTATCCTCAACAGGTCTTTGCACAAATTGGGTTGATTACAACAAACGATTCTATTCGACAAGTATTTGAACCTGGAGCGGCTTCTGTTTCTGAACGATTAAATCAAATTAAACGTTTGATTGATCGGGGAATTGCAACGACCGCGAGAATTGATCCCATTTTATCGGCTGTTTCCGATTCTGCCGAAGACTTTAATGATATTTGTTTTCAATTCGCTCAAAACGGAATCAAACAACTATCGGCAAGCGTTTTATTTCTCCGTCCTGCAATCTCAGCCGCATTTTTTAGTCATTTATCACATACCTCTATGCAGGAATCTTTGCGTCAAAAAATTGATAGAATGTTTGAGCTATTTAAATCTGCAAGAAAGCTAGATATTCACGCTCAGAACAGTTGTGTATTCGCCTTGCCCCGCGAATACCGAACTTCCGTTTTTAGTCGACTTGCATCCGCCGCGCAAAGGTACAATATTCAACTTCGAGTTTGTTCTTGCAAAAACCCAGATATTTCCAGCGATTCGTGTGAAATTTCAGGTACGAAAAAACGTCAGAACATTCAACAGACATTTCTGAATATAGAATAACAAAATCAGAAAAGATCAACTATTACGTTTAGGGAGAGCAATATTAGGAACAATAAATTGCCAAACAAGAAATATATAACAAATTTGTCTGATATTTATTTTCTCTATGTGAGGTATAAAATATGCTCCCTTGATTTATTTTCGGTATTATATATAATAGGGAATAAATTGAATCGGGGAAAAAGAACGTGATTTTTTTATGTCGTTTTTTCATCCGATCGATAGTTGTATTTATACAGTTTGTCTTGATAATAAGCAGAAGATAATCCCAATGTCAAACAAAAACATTAAACCGAATTTTACCAAGGGCGACGGACTTATTCCTGTAATCGCACAGGATTACGAAACAGGCATCGTTCTTATGCTTGCCTATATGAACGAGGAAAGCTACAACGAAACGCTGTCTACCGGCAGAGCGGTATACTACAGCCGATCTCGCCAAAAACTCTGGCGTAAAGGCGAAGAAAGCGGAAACGTTCAATGGGTCAAAGAAATCTACATCGATTGCGATGAAGATACGCTTTTGATTAAAGTAGAGCAAGTTGGTAAAGCCGCCTGCCATGAAGGTTATCAAAGCTGCTTCTTCCGCATGGTTACCCCAGACGGCGTAGAAGTTGTCGGCGAACGCGTTTTCGATCCCAAAGAAGTTTACAAAAAGAAATAGTAATCGCCGGTTTATACTATAACTACGCGATTTTTTCTTCTTGATGTCGTTTTGATTTCGCCTTTATTTATCGAAACAAGATTTTGTTGGGGCGATTACGGCAAAATGAAACGACTGGTTTACGGTATTGTCAACCGGGAAATTTCAAGTAGAATTAAGAGTATATTATCGATAAACGATACGTGAATCCTCAAATTGTCGGAATATAATTAATTCTGACAATCCTCAATATAAATCCTTTAACCCCCTATTTATTACTTCCTATGAGTACTCTCAGACTTGGAATTCCTGCCGGCAGTCTTCAAGACGCGACGGCGGAATTGTTTCGCAAGGCTGGCTGGAAACTAACGTTTCAGTCCCGCAGTTATTTTCCGACTATTGACGACGACGAAATCGAATGTTTGCTTATTCGTGCCCAGGAAATGGCGCGGTACGTGGGCAACGGTATCCTCGACGCTGGTTTAACCGGCTACGACTGGATTTGTGAAACTCATGCCGACGTTCATGAAGTTGCGGAATTAATGTTTTCCAAAGTCAGCCGCCGTCCTGTTCGCTGGGTATTGTGCGTTCCTGAAGATTCCCCGGTTCAGACCGTTAAAGATTTGGAAGGTAAACGTATTGCCACCGAAGCCGTTGGGCTAACCACGCATTATTTGGAACAAAACGGCGTCAACGCGCAGGTTGAATTTTCGTGGGGAGCTACGGAAGTTAAAGCCCCGAAATTGGTAGATGCCATCGTAGAAATTACCGAAACCGGCAGTTCTCTGCGTGCAAATAATTTGCGCATTGTAGACGAAATCCTCCAAAGTACGACCCGATTTATCGCCAATCATAACTCGTACGCAGACCCGTGGAAAAAGCAAAAAATCGACGATATCGCCATGATGCTTCGAGGAGCTATGGCGGCAGAAGGACGTGTTTATTTAACGATGAATGCGCCCAGAACCGCTCTGCCGCAAATATTAGCTGTACTCCCCGCCCTGCAAAACCCGACCGTAAGCAGTCTGGCAGACGATTCGTGGGTTGCCGTTAATACGATTGTCGGCGAAAAAGAAGTTCGAGACCTTGTACCGCAGCTGAAAAAAGCGGGAGCCACCGGACTGGTAGAAATCGCGATCAATAAAATTATACTTTAATAGTATTGATACCCCTTAGATTTCCCGTGCCAACCGGTGCGGGATGTCAAATTGGTTATTGAGGTTGCATTTTCCGAATTTGCAGCGAGTTGAAATTATACTCAAATTACGGGAAATTCCGCGTCTGATTTTTGATGAATCGTTCTTCTTCCAGAAAAAATCAGACGGAATACTTGTATTTATCAGTATACTGTACTATGACTACGCGATTTTTTCTTCTTGACGTCGTTTTGATCTCGCCTGACCAGAATCAAACAACGCTTTGTTTGATCAATCGGGGCGAAATGAAACAACTGAGGTTTATTATGCGAACCCGAAAAAGTCAAGTGGAATCAGTATAATTAAGGGGATTGCGCAAAGCGATTCCCGAAACCTGAATTGTCCTTTTTTGTATCCCTAAACTCTATTCCTTTTACGCACAATGGAACAGTTCGCCAATATATCAGAGCAAACAGTACGGGATCGTGTCGGAGCCGCCGCGATGGCAGAGGGGTATCAGTATGTATACTCCCAGGCGTTATCCGGTCTGGAACTTCACGGTAATCTTCTCAAGGCCAACTGTAAAGGCCGAGGCAACAAAGTATATCGCGTTCAGGCGAAGCTGGGAGACGGCGAAATAATCGAGGCCGGCTGTTCCTGTCCCGATGGATTAAGCGGTCGATGTCGGCACGTGGCGGCATTGGTTTTAACGTGGCTCAATCGCGGGGAGAATTTCCAGCGCGGACAGTCGATTAAAGAAATTATCGAAACGCTTTCCCGGGCGGAATTGGAAGATATTCTCGTTGCTATTGTTCAACGAAAGCCCGATGTTAAAATTTTGGTTGAGCGTCAGGCTCCGCAAACTACGGACAAAGCCAAATCAATTGAATCTAAAGATTACCGCTCTATTGTCGAGGCGTTACTTATTACCGAATCGGCAAACAGTTCGCTTTGGGAAACGATTGATGCCATTAAACTGCTAGGAGAAGATATGCTCCGTCAGCGCGAATGGGCAACCGCCGTCGATATTTTCGTCAATTTATATTCAGCAATTCGTCTGCGTCATGTACGCAAAGAATCGCCGGTAGCCGACGAAGTTTGTCAAGGTTGTATAGAAGATTTAATGCGTGTCGGCGGCGCACCGTTGGATTCTGCACGTCAATCGATGCTAAGCGAAGTTCTGTTTGAGGAACTTTCGGAAAACATTAAAATAGAGGGGTCGGTAAACAAAGACGTTCTTCGCTGGATGGCGGAGATGCCTTCGACACAAATCCGAAAATGGGCGGCTCTATCCTGGGACGCCTTGCATCAATGTCAGCAAAAAGCGGCGCGACGTTTATGGGGAATGGTCTGCTTAATTTTTTACGGAACGCAGCTGGAAACTCAAACGCAGAGAAAATTATATCAGGAAATCGGCTGGTTTGCCGAGCTAACCCAGCAACTGGCTCAGGAACAAAATTTTGACGAAATTCCCGCTTATTTGTCTTGCGCAGACGATTACGAAGTTTTAACGGCGGTAGAGCGATTGATTAAAATGGGCTTTCCCAAACAGGCGTTTGCCGTTGTTGAAAAACGCGTCAAGGAAAAGCCGTCCGACATTTTATCAGACTGGTTAAAAGGACACATGGTTCAACTTCAGTCAGATAAGGAAGCCATTGAGCTGGCGGAAAAAATGTTTTCGATTCGCCCGGATATTCAGTCGTATCATCGATTGCGTACAGAATGTTTGCGCGCGGGAACCTGGGATCAAACGCAAGATCAGTGCTTGCTCAATCTCAAACAAAGGGAAAAATATGAATTACTGATGGATATTTTTCTCGATGATTGGGATTTGGAACGAGCGGTTTTTCTCTGGCAGGAAATACCGGAAAAAATCAGCCGTCCGCAGTCGATTCAGCTGGCTCAAATGGCAGAAGCGGTTCAGCCGATTACCGCCATAAAGATATATCAAGATTTATTGGAAACGCAATTGCAGTCGTTAATCGACGCGAAAATCGCCAATGCGTCCGCTGCTGGCGAGGCGGTTCAAAAGGAAATTGAGATGCTGGTTACCAGACTTAAATCGCTGATTACCAAGGTTTACGGTTCCGAAGCGTGGGTAGAATACCTAACCAGCCTGCGAAATCGCGACTATCGAATTTAATCCAATCGCCAATCGGTTTTGCGTTTCAGGTAAGTGATTACGTTTTAGGTAAATATTTGTGCTTTAGATAAGCAATTGCGTTTTCGGTAAGCATTTATCCTTTATGCAAATATTTGCACGATATTGTTTTGTGCGATTAATTTCAGTTTGATTTAATTTATTTTAGATTATATTTACAAACGTTCATATTATGCGGCTTCCTATCAGTCCTCGAATGTCGTTCCAGTTTGCCATTCAATGCCATAAAAAGAGTAATTTATGGACGGAAAAATCAGAATTGAATTGGTCAAGCAACGGTTTGAATCTGGAAGATAAATATATTCTCCCCCAGTTTAATTCTCTGGAAGGAAAGGCACCTCCGTTTGAAGTTCGTATGGCATGGGACGAATCGGGGTTGGGGCTGAGTTTTTCCGTTTCCGGGAAAAAACGCCCCTTGGATTGCCGCGTTCCGATGACCGATGCCGGCGACAGTATTCAGCTTTGGCTGGATACGCGCGATATGCGTCAGGTTCATCGCGCGACCCGTTCCTGTCATCAATTTGCCCTGTTTCCTACCGGCGGAGGACGAAAACTCAACGAAGCAGTTATAGTCCCGGTTCCGATTCATTTAGCCAAGGAGAATCCCAAAAACATGGATTCGTCCCGCTATTTTATCAGAGGTACCATTGCACCTAAAACCTATACCGTAGAATGCTTTTTCCCCGCCGAATCGCTAACCGATTTCCGCCCCGATGAATTTCCGGTATTAGGAATCGCCTGGTGGGTTCAAGACCGCGATTTAGGCAATATTACGCTTACCGCCCCGGCTCCGGTTCCGTTTACGTCCGACCCCGGTTTCTGGTGCACTTTGAATTTGGTTGATTAGCAAAATAATTATGAGCCATCCAGAATCTAACGCTGATATTCCTGAAAACGCCGTTTCTTCCGAACAGAATCAAGAAACGACGTCTGCGGAGACATTAATTCAACCGTATCCAATTGTTCATTCCCATGAAATCTCCAATTTTCAGTTGCTGGAATTGAGAACTTTATTGGATAAAGCGGCAATAGAATTGGAACGATATTGGAGTATATGGCTTCGGGACAGAATCAATATTGTCTTGGATCGGGTTCAGTCTTATACGTGGGGCGAAGTCCGCAAGCGCGTTTTGGACGGTACGGATACAACCGTATCCTCCGGTTCGGGAAGCAAAGACGATGCTTTTCCCACGGCGATTTTTCTTCGCGGCGAAAATCCCCGCTGGTACCTGCTTCGCTTTGTATCAGACCAGCCTTGTTCTCAAGGAGCGATTGCTTTTTCCGGCGCGATGCTGGCTAATCTGTTTGATCGTCTTACCGGCGGTCAGGAAGAACCAACGGAAATCGGTTCGGTAGGAAATCCGCTGACGAATCTCGAACAAAAACTGCTTATTCGCGTGGGCGAATCGTTTTATAAACAATGGGAAAACGCCTGGCATAAAATCCTGCCGCTGGAAATTCAATCGGTTCAGGTTTCGGATAGTCTTCCGTTAGAAACCTCGGATTCAGTCGCGCTATGTGAGTTTTCCGTTCGCTGGGCGCAAACCAATCTGTCTTTTTATTTGATAGTCCCCTACTATTGCGTAACCGATATTGAACGCCGGGTAGATAGAAATCATTTGGATTGGCTGGACGATACCGTTGGAACAGACGTCAACGGCGTTCCCTCTGGAATTAAAAAAACCAAAATATGTTTGACCGTCGCTTTAGCCGAAACGACGATAACAGCCGAAGAATTTGTCCGCATGAAAGTCGGTGATTTAATAACCACCGATCAAAAAATAGATGCCCCGATAGAAATACTGGTTCAAGGACGTCCGAAATTTAAGGCCTCGCCTGGACAGTTACAGGGGCAAAAAGCCGTCGAAATATTATAGAGCGGGGATTGGGGATTGGGGATTGGGTTTTCTATTCTCTATTCCCTATTCCCCGACCCCTGATTTATTTGATTCATTTGATTTATGGATTTTCGCTTAGTTCGAGAATCCGTTTAACGACAATATGCAAGTAGCGGATAAATTCCTCCCGTTTTAGATCAAGGGCGTTAATATTTTGACTTTGGAGAATATAGGTAACGGATTTGATTCTCTGCCCGCCGCCTTGCGGCGCGGGCAGGAAAATATAGTGGGTGTGTGTTCAGCCCCGGACTAAAGTCCGGGGTTATTGAGAAGACTTTTCTCTCCATAACCCGCCACTTCAGTGGCGGGGACAAGAATACACCCCGCTGATTGTTGCGATTTTTCCCTCGCGCAACCGCGCGAGAGGAAAAATCAAAAAATTTTAGAAAATAATTTACATCCCGATTTTGTGTCGGCAGGAAAACGGTTGGATTTATCTCTTTTCCGGCTTATATTACCATAAACCAACCGTTATATTTTGTCCTGTTTTCGTGATTGCAACAATTAAAACTTGGTCGTATTGAAGTTATAATTATCTTCCCGGTTTCCTAACGCGCTATAAATAAGCGGATCGATAGTAAACGGCACTTCTCGAACCGAGCCGTCGCACATACAGGTATTAAATCCAACGCGGTGCGAACTGCCCATCGCATAACGATATTTTCCGGTTGTTCCACGCGGGTCCTGTCGGGGTAAGAAGATATTAGGATTGGTTCCCGTTCTGACAGCGGCTTGAATATTCGCCATGTTGGAATAAGATTTTGACCCGTTAGCCGCCGTCGCTTCCAACATCAAAAAGCCCGCTCCTACAACGCGAGCGTTGGAAGACGAAAATCCGCTGTACATATTTTCATCTTCTCCGTTGGCTGCTTTGCTGAGAAAATACTCCTGATCCAGGCATTTTTCGCCCAGCAGAATAGTTTGGGTTAAACCATCTCGAACGTAATCGGGAGGAATTTCGCTTCCCGCAGCACAAATTCCAAAGGTTCGCCACTGAATTTGTTTGAAAATAAGCGTCCAGGCAGCGGACTCCCCCGTTGTATAATTTGTGGGAAAGTTATCCGACTTGCAATCAAGACCTTTGCCGCTGACGGCAGAAACGACTTTATTATCTGTACCCGCGTTATTATAAACATTTCCCGCATTGATAGCGTAATCTGTTTTCGCCATGTTTTCCGAGAAGGTGATTGATTTATCCCCCGTTTCTCCCCCGTATAGCAACTTTACGCTGGGATTACCGGGATAGGCTTGCGGACGTCGCCGAGTAGGGCAATTGCAGACTTTTAGCGGATTTCCAACCATCTTATTAACGCTTTTTTGGGCAACCGTATCATTGTATGTAGCCGAATTTTGAGTTCGTCGATCGTAGCTAAATAACCGTTCCTGATCTATATAGGGCAAAATACTATATAGCCAACCGCCGGGCTGATTTCGTCCGAAGCCGTAGTCGGGATAGCCCACCCAGCCTGGTCCCCAGCCGCCGGTCGGAAATATTTTTTGCCGCTCGGTATGCGTTGTTATTCCCAAGCCCAGATTTTTCAGATTATTTTTGCATTGTAAATTCCGTGCCTGTTCGCGGGCGGCGTTGACTGCCGGAACCAATAATCCGACTAAAATAGCAATGATCGCAATTACTACCAGTAATTCAACCAAGGTAAATCCAAAACGATTTTTTTGTGCTGTGATGTTTTTCATAATATCTCCGATGTGGGAATTACAGACTTTGCTCTATGGTGAATTATAACCGCAATTCGATGAAAATGCAATCCCCAAATATCAAAAGGAAATAATATTTGTAGAATTTGAATAACTTTTTCTCAAAAAATCATAAATTTTACGGTTATTATGAGAATATCTCTTGAATTTTCAACGAATATTTGGTATAATAAGGGGGCAGTCAGATTTTGTAACCAAAACATTTTCCGTTTAATATCTATGAACTCTTATACTTTGCCTAACGTTTGCCGTAAATCCCGTTTTTCCGTCCGCCGAACCGCATTTACTTTGGTAGAATTACTGGTTGTAATTACTATCATCGGAATTTTAATGGGCATGGTTTTGCCCGCCGTCAACGGAGCCAGAGAAACAGCGCGGGAGCTGATTTGTACCAACAATTTAACTCAGCTATCCAGAGCGACGCTTTCTCACGTGTCTTCGCAGGGGTATTATCCCTCCGGCGGCTGGGGGTATTATTGGGTAGGGGAGCCGGATTGCGGCTACGGTTCTCAACAGCCGGGCGGCTGGTTTTTTAATGTTTTAGACTATTTAGACCAAGGTAATACCCGAAATGCGGGGTTAGGACTAAACGGGGGCGACCGAACAGCGGCTTTAGTAGAACGAATGAGCAATCCGGTTCCTATTATTAACTGTCCTACCAGACGTAAAAGAAACGTCTACCCTGCTTTGTCAACGGCGCAGTATATTACTCAGGCAAATGACCAGTCATTCGTCGGGTTGTCTGGACAAAATACCAAACCAACCCAAAAGTTTAAGGTATCCGAATGTATTAAACTTGATTATGCGGTCAATGCAGGTACGTCTGGAAACGATATAAACGGAAACGATTTAGGCGGGGGCAATGTAATGGTTAATGCCCAGCAGTTCATTTACAAAAGCAATTTGCCTATCGGTCGTTATTCTATGGAAACACCCGGTTGGGATTCGGAAGAGCTGGGAAAAGATGAAAACGGCTCGACAATTACCAACAAAAACCTTAAGGGAATGAATGGGGTTACGTTTTTAGCCAGCGAGGTTACTCCTGATATGGTTGAAGACGGTATGCAAAACACCTATTTAATTGGTGAAAAATTCCTGAATTCAAACTATTATATCAATCCAGGTTCTTCCAATTCGGATAACGAATCTGCTTACGATGGAGCGGATAACGATAATCAACGTATGGGGCGATACAATTGTACTCCTCAAAGAGATAAAGCAGCCGATGATCGCAACATTTTCCTAAATAATTTTGGCGGTCCTCACGCATCGGGTTCCCGAATGTCGTTTTGTGATGGTTCGGTTCGAAAAATCAATTACGATATAGACCCGTATATTCATCAATATTTTGCCAATCGACGGGATTCGCATAAAATTGAAGACTGGAGCAAGGTACAGTAATATTCCAGCTTGAATAACATATTCCCGCTTGGATAAGTATACGGTTATTGTAATCGTATCAGACGGTTACCGCCGCTTCGCAAAGATTCAATTATACTGTTTCCACTTGAGTTTTTCCGGTTTATATTTTATTTTCATAAACCAGTCGTTTCATTTCGCCCTGATCGGCAAAACGAGGATTTAGCTCAACTTATTGGGTGAAATCAAAACGACATCAAGAGGACAATTCAATCAGTCATAGTATAACCCCATTTTGAGGCTCTTGTATCGGCGCGAAGCGGAAGGCGATTTATCAGAAGAAAGACAAAATTAAAAACAGCCAATGATTAGTTTGATGAATAAATGTTTATATGTTGTCATGTTCTGCGTTCCTGTCCTGTTTTTGGCAGGTTGCAGTAATCAAACCAGAACAGCAACTCAACAGCGATGGACATCGGTAAAAAACGCCACCGAATCATTGACAACCTCAATGGCGTTAATTTCAGCCCCTGTAAAGGACCCGGTGAAGACTACAGCACAGACTCCCGCAAAGCCCGCTGTACAAACTGCCGAAACGACCAATCAGCCTCGTCATAACGATCCGCTTTCCCAGGGGAAATCAATTCAGGACGCCTGTCAGCAATTTGTAGATAGTCTTTCTGCCGATACAACCGTAAATGTAGATACCGCCTTAAATGCAATTACAGACAAGTTGCTTAAATCCGCAGCGTCTTTGCTGGAACAATTAAAAATCGGAAACGATAAAATGAATCAGCTGTTTGTTCTCGACGCCAGTATTAAAGCGGATATGACGCCGGAACAAATTTCACAAATTCAAACGCAAGCCGAAAAACTCCTTCGTCAGGCGGAAGGGGCGCAGCAGGTTGTCAAAATAATTCTGGAACAAATTCAAAATCATTATGCGGAATTGGAAGTTGTCAGAAAACAGCTTAATGCCAAATATCAATTTGAACTTCCCGAAATTCAATGGAATAATCAATAATACCTTATATTTTAGACCTAATATGAAATATCAAATAGTCGTTTTCTCGTTGCTGTGCTTGTTGTGTATAACGTCAATTGGATGCTGGGGCAAGAAAGACGAATCGTCTTCGCAAACCCAAACCGCTACAGATCCGGCGGCTAAGCCAACGCCCGTGCCTCAAGTCAAAGTCGAAACCAGTAAGGGCGATTTTATAATCCAGCTTGCTCCCGCCACGGCTCCTAAAACAACGGAACAATTCATTAAAAACGTAAACAATGGACTGTACAATAATTCCCTTGTTCATGAAGTCGTTAAAGATACCGAAATTTTAATTGGCGGCGTAAAATCGACTACCGGTTTGCCTGATTCAGGAGAAATCGTCAACGAGGCGAATGCGGAAAACTCAAACGTGAAATGGTCTGTTGCCATGCTTCACGCGCCTGATAAAACCGAATCGGATTCTCTCCAGTTTTTTATCAATATGAATAATAATCCAGAATTGGATTTTCACGCGCCGGGGACAACGCCTCAAACCTGCGGATATTGTGTTTTCGGAACGGTAATCAACGGTCAAGAGGTGCTCGAACAGATAAATCAGGTATCTGTTGTTCCTTCAGACGACTTTGAATTTGCGCCCACGGAAGAGATTCAAATTATAAAAATTTCCGTTTTGTAATTGTACCGTACGTTTTCCCGGTTGTACCGCACGTTTCCCGGTTTGTATTGTCATAAATCAGCCGTTATATACATAACTGCGTGATTTTCCTCTTGACGGCGTTTTGATTTCGTCCGATCAGAATCAAACAACCCATTATTTTATTGATAGGGGCGAAAAAACAATTGCGTTTTGTTATGCAAACCGGAAAATTTCAAGTGAAATCAAAATAAGAAAAAATACCGTTAAA
>CAYZMZ010000031.1:0-14637 GCA_964479655.1 uncultured Planctomycetaceae bacterium | reverse complement strand
AAATACGTCTTACGAGCGTATAAAACGGTTATTATAGATGTTCCGGAACCTGCAACATGGCTGCTGTTGCTTATCGGCTGTACCGGTCTGTATTACCTTGCCAAGAGAAATTATACTATAACTACGTGATTTTTTCTTCTTGACGTCGTTTTGATTTCGACTCCGCATCACGCGGTATTCTAAATCGGCAATATTCAGCGGCCGGGGACGTTCCCTGAGACGGGGTTCCCTATTGAGCTGCCGCCCGTTGCCAAAAAATCTGTTTATCGATACAACTCATTATATACATCCGTCCAATGCGGTATTCAATTCGATTCCTCCGCTTTTCTTACGGGCTATTGCAATCCCATTTCACGCATAAGAAGCTGTAAATCCATCCATGTATCTTTTTTAGCGGGCGGATTTCTCAATAAATAAGCGGGGTGATAGGTACAGATTACCTTGCGTCCTTGCCAGAGATGCACAATTCCGCGCAATTTGCCGATTGCTATATCTACATGAAGAAGATTTTTCGCCGCGACCGCTCCCAAGCATAAAATAAATTCGGGATTAACGATATTTATCTGCGCCTCTAAAAACGGACGGCAGCAATTCGCTTCCTCTGTGGACGGATTTCGGTTTTCAGGCGGACGACATCGCAAAATATTACAGATGTATATTTCTTCACGGGAAATTTTCATGCCCTTTTCAATCATATCGGTTAGCAATTGTCCAGACCGTCCGACAAAAGGAACGCCCTGCGCATCTTCGTCCGCACCGGGAGCTTCGCCTAAAAACAATAACCGGGCTTGGGGATTACCCGTACCGAAAACCGTTTGAGTTCGGGTACCGGCCAGTTGGGGACAAAGGGTACATTTAGATACTTTTTCTGCCAGCATCGCTAACGCGGCGGCGGGGTCTTGTTGGGCGGTCATTTCTATTTCCTGTAAAGTTAATTCGGACGATTGTTCTGATTCCTGCTGTAATAACGCCTTTTCCATGGCGGGATTAAATTGGGGTATTTCGTCCAACCCCGCTCGCTGCCAGGATTCCAACGCCTGTTTTACGGTTCTTTTGTTCATAACAATCTGATATTCTCAATAATTAAAATTGATAAAGTTTTCCAGAGACGGGATAATCATGCTTATTGGATTGCTCCATCGCCTGCTTTTGCGCCGCCTGCGCCTGACGCCATGGGGTTTCGATTATATCCAACAAACTGTTGAGAATCTCTTGGGACGAAGCGTCTTTTTCACCGTTAGCTAAATCATACTGATGCGTTAGCTGCGTTGTATCCAGCAAAATTCCGTATTGCGTAACGGACTGATTAAACCCGGTTACCGCCAGCTGACGCTGTTGAATGGGGAATAAGGAATTGGAAGCATACTCCAAAATCTGCGTTTGAGCGGTTTGCGTTGGAATATTTTCCAGCAAACGAATAGCGTCTTCCGCATACCGATTTCGTCCCAGCTGATACCGGGCGGCCTCTGCCAACGCGGTTAAATCGTACATCTGACGAAAAACTTCCTTCTCGGCTAACCGCGTATAATCTACGGTTGGCTTAATACTTTCTTTTGATTTAACCGCCTCCGCTTTTTTATCTTCCGGCTTGGCATTTTCTGCGTTGTCCGCTTTCGGCTTATTATCCTCTGACGGTACCGATTCAGGCTGTTGAATATAAGGAACCGCATAGCAAAGCTGCGCTAAATCCGCTCCGAATTTCAAGGCTTTTTGAGTAATTTCCAGAATTTGCGGCTCGGTCGGCATTGCATTGGGACGCGCTTTTTCGACCAACTCCAAAACCCGATCCATGTCTTGAACGCTGGTCGGACGCGGAATCCAAATTGTGAGCGGGTGAGTATTACCTGCTATAATTCGGGCGTTGTTGTAGTCTTTTACTCGCGCCATTAAAGCAACGGGAATATCGTTGGCGTTGGGAATCGCCCGAATCTTTTCGATAAAAATTCCCGGCGGTACGGAATAAGATTCCATCGAATACAAGACCGCGAAAATCTCCGGTTCCGTCTGTAAAATTCCCAAAGCCTGCTTGCCTGTTGTAGCAACCAGCGGCTCGTACCCGTCCGGCAGGAATCCGCCGATAGTAAAAGAATCAGCCGATTTAGGCGATACAATTAAAATCTTTTTCCGTCCTTCGCCTTTGGCAAACCAGGCGAGCGTATTGGGCAGCTGGCTAGCTCCTAAATAAGGATTGCGCGGATTAATTTTCAAAATCGCCTCGCACGCTGCCCAACGAACCATCGGATTTCCATCGGTCAACGCTCGAACCAGGGGACTAAACTGAGCACCTTTGTTGACCAAGGCGGATTCCGACTGATGATCTGCCAGCATTTGGCAAGCGGTCTTTGCCGAGGCAGAAAAACCGTATTTCAGAGAAAAATCCAGCAAGGAATTGATCTTTTCGATACTCTCCGCTTTCTTGTCTGCCATCAAGGCGTCTAAAGAAACCGACGGCATCATTTCACGAGATATTTGAGGATAGGCGGCTAAAAATTCCGCTTCGGACGCCCAAACAATTTGCTTAACAGCACTGTTTTGCGGAAAAAGATTTTCCGCTCCGCGAGCCATGCGAACCGCTTTGAGCAATTGCGCCACTCGTTGGGGCTGTTGAGAACAAACGGGTTTATTTTGCTCTTCGTTCCAACTCCATAAGGCAATAAAACCATCGCTTTCTCCAGCAATAATATCTTTTCCGCTTAACGCCCTTTGAGCCGCCTGCGCCAGGGCGGTTGCAGAATCCGCAGCCGACGACGGAGCAACTCCCATCTGTTTTAAGGCAAGTAAAGCGGATTGCCGAACCTCGGGAGCGCATTGAGAAGACGTAAATCCAACCAGATAACTGGCTGTATCGGGATCATGGCGTTTTCCTAAAATCGCAACGCACCAAGCGACGAATTGAGGGTCTAAAGCGTCCAAACTGGCGATAAGCGGACCTTGAGCACTTCTGTCCAATCGAACCAGCCCTGTTGCGGCTTTTCGCTTGTTTTCCAAAGCCGCATCTTCCTGAAGTAATACTTGCAGCAAAGCGACGGCTGCCGGCGCACCGCCTCGACTTAAATTCCCCAACGCCTGATTGCATTGCTCGGAAGCCCATGGAGCGGATAAAAAGTCTTTCACGGATTGCGCGATTGCCTGTTCGCTTTGAAAACGATTCGTCTGAGCGGCTTGAATTTTATCCGCTAATTCCCCGCCGACCGGCTGAAGTTCGGGAGCTTCCCGCAATTCATCCACGTAACCGGGGGTAAGCCGAGTTGCCTGTTCATGCAAACGAAGCAAGTCTTCATCCGTTGGATTTAACGAAAGAACTTTGGAATAGCATTCTTTCGCCAAGTCATTTCGCCAGTATTTTGAATATAAAATACCGGTTTCCATAAATTCATCTATGGTTTTAGGCGTTGACGCCTGAAGAGCCGCAACAGCCGCTTCCTGACCGGGCAATCCCTGCTCTTGCGCATGAACGTATGTACATATAGACAAACTCGTTAGGGTCAATAACGCAATAAATAATTGTTTCATGATCTTATTATTAGGGTATCCGTTTAAGGTAATTCCGCTTTCTAAGCGGGCATATTGTACTATAACTGCGTGATTTTTCCCGTCTGCACCGTTTTGATTTTCGCCCTATAAGAACAACAACAGCCCTGTTTTACTGATTCGGGTGAAATGAAACGGCTTGGTTTACGATAATAAACCGGGGAAATTTCAAGTGAAGTCAAGTATTTTTCAACTATATTATACCCGATTTTTCGATATATTGTCGAAAAATTTAAAATTTCTCAGGATATTATGAAGATTATAAATTTGCGGAATAAGCAGAATGAATAAACAGGAAAAGAAATGCGGGGAAATCGCGTTATTATACTGGTTCCACTTGACTTTTTCCGGTTTGCATAACAAAAATCAGTCGTTTCATTTCGCCTTAATCGGTAAAATAAGGGGGATTATTTGATTCCGATCGGGCGAAATCAAAACGGCGTCAAGTAGAAAAAATCATGTAGTCATGGTATAAATACCAAACCTTGACGATTATACAGATTAGCGAAAATAGAAATCAAACAACCAACTCGGCGGATTCGACTAGCTCGACTAACTCTGCAGGATTCAGGGGGGGAATTTTATCCTTTTGCTATAAGCGGGTTGCGACCGGTCAAGCGATTTTTTGCCTGATGGGAAGGAGAAAAGTTTTCTGCCGAGGCTACTTTTTCCTCATTTCTCTATTTTTTCCTATTTTCCGTAATATTATGACGTTGACCGGTTGACTTTCCCAATTCATTCGATTATTATAAAAGGACGCGTTTGATTTCGACAGAGGATTTTTATGAAATCGCTCCCTCGAAATCCATTATTTTTCCTTGGTTTTATCCCCCCGCCTAATTCATGAAACGTTTATACCCCGATTGTTCGATTCTTACCGTCCTGCTATTGCTTGCGTCTGTCCCGTTTTCGTTTTTTTCCGCAGCGTCCGAACCGGAATTTCAGCGGGTTATTCTCGATAAGTCCTTTCGCTCCGAAGGCGCCTCGGTAGCCGATATTAATCAGGACGGACATCTGGATGTTTTGGTTGGCGACTTATACTACGTTTATCCAGACTGGCAGCCGATTGCTATTACAACCGAGTTGACCGCCTACGATCCGCTGACCAGTTACAGTCAGTTTTTCGGAGTTGTCTGCGCGAATATCAACGACGATTCGTATCCCGATTTTATCTGTCTTGGCTATCCCGGACGCGCTTGTTTTTGGTATGAGAATCCCGGTAAAACAACAGAAAATAAACCGTGGGCAAGGCATAAAATAACCGATGTTCTCAGCGTCGAAAATCCGATTATTATCGATATCGATCAAGACGGAAAAGTTGAAATCGTCGGCGGCTGGGCACCGGATCCCAAGCAGACAAGCGGACCGGAAAAAAGACTGTGTATTTTCAAAGCCGGTTCCAATCCAACTCAAATTTGGGATAAAACCTTCGTTTCCGAACCCGGCTTTTCCCAGTCCGAGCATTATACCCACGGTTTGGGCGTCGGCGATATAAATCAAGACGGAAAACTGGATATTGTTACCCGAAAAGGCTATTTTCTTCAGCCGGAAAAAGGAATCAACGCTCAATCTCCATGGCAATTTGTTCCGGTCGATTTCGGCAGCGACTGCGCTCAAATGCTCGTTTACGATTTTGATTCCGACGGAAAAGTTGAAGTAATTACAACCAGCACGCATAATTTCGGCATCTGGCTGTTCAAACAAAACGCGTCGGGAGACTGGCAAAAGTACGAACTGGATAAGACCAATTCTCAAACCCATTCTGTTGTTATGGCGGATTTGAATCAGGACGGCAAGATGGATATTGTAACCGGAAAACGATGGAAAGCGCATAACGGAAAAGACCCCGGAACCGACTTACCGGCAGAATTATTTTGGCTGGAAAATCGCTCTTCGGCGGACAATATTCAGCATTGGATTCGGCATACAATCGATACCGATTCCGGCGTTGGGATGTACTTTGAGGTTACCGATATTAACGGGGACGGCAAGCCGGATATAGCCGTATCCAACAAGAAAGGCGTATCGGTATTTTTGCAAAAATAAAATGAAATCAGACTGTAATTAAAGTCATATTACAAATAGTTTCAATTAGACAAATAAACACCCGGTTGTAAATTATCAGACTGATATTTTATACTTTGACTGCGTGATTTTCCCTCTTAACGTCGTTTTGATTTCGCCCCCCAAAAATCAAACAACCCTTTGTTTTATCGATTAGGGCGAAATGAAACGACTGCGGCTTGTTATGCAAACCGGGAAAAATCAAGCAGAACCAGTATACAACTGGATATACTGGTTTTCATCTGTGTTGATTTGTATTATTCTTTCGGCGGAGTAAGTCCGAAATCGCAAATCGTAAACAGGCTGTACAGCGAGTATCCGGCGGCTTCAAAGTTTTCTCGTCCGCCTTCCATGCGGTCTAAAATAGCGACGACCGCTTTAACGTTCAGCCCGAATTCCTTACACCGTTCGATAGCCTTCAGGGAAGAACCGCCGGTAGTAACAACGTCTTCTACAATAATAACGTCGTCGCCGGGTTGAACCGGACCTTCGAGGAATTTTTGCGTTCCGTGATCCTTCGCTTCTTTACGAACCATAAATCCCTTCAAGGCAACTCCATGCGCAGCGGCTGCACACAAAACTGAGGCGGTAATCGGATCGGCTCCGATTGCCATTCCGCCAACCGCCTGAATCTTAAAAGGCATGCTTTGAACAATATCCAAAATTCCCTCTCCCACCAATCGTAAACCGGCGGAATCCAACGTTACCTGCTTACTGTCGCAGTAATACTTGGCTTTTTTACCGCTGGCGAGAACAAAATCTCCGAATTTCAACGCGTTTGCTCTAATCAACTCTTTTAATACAACCGGATCGTAGTCCATAATAATTACTCGTGAGGGAAAATGTGGTGTACGGTTTATAAAACAATGTATCAGAAAATCAGAAAAAACGCCCCTCCGACAAACGGATTCGCGCTCTGATTCCTCTGTTTACCCGCGAGCTTTTCCAACGTCGGTATTTTGCGCGTTCCGAACTTTGCCTATTCCAAATCTTGCGTATTCCGACCATAAAAACGCGTTTTCGACAATATTTTATGGTGAAATCAAAACGACGTCAAGAAGAAAAAGTCGCGTAGTTACAATATAATACCGCTTTGAGCGATTTTGTCAACGACGGGGAGAGCCGTTTTCCGTTTCCGGCAGTACGCAAAGAACTTCAAGACGCGATATTCGCCCTAATAAACGGGTTCCACTTGAATTTTTGCGGCTTGTATTATCATAAAACAGCCGTTTCATTTCGCCGTAATCCGTCAAACAAGAGTTTTTGTTTCTACGGCGGAGAAATCCAAACGGCATCGATAGAAAAAATCGAGTAGTCATAGCAAAATTTCCCTCCGACCGCCGCCGAAGGGGAAAAAACGGGGTCAAGGCGCAAAATTCGGAAATGAAATCCACTCAATTCGGCAATACAACCTTGAATGCTTTGACAAACCGTAAAAATGCGGTAAGTCGGGCTTGCAATTTCATGGTATTCTGCTATAATAATATATAGTTTTAAGTAATTTCCGTATTCCTTTTTGGTTTTTTCGACTGGTATTTTTGAGCGATGCAAACGTTTGTTTTGCGATTTTTAAGAAATATTCACGTTTCTAAAAATGCCGCACACTGACTAAAATACTACGTAGCCGTAAAAACCGATTGGTAATCGTATAAAGTTCGCTTTACAGAAAGCCAAAATGTCCGAACCAACAACACCCTCCGAATCTTCAAACAATCCCGAAATTTCCCCAATCGCCGCATCTGAAAACACGGAAAATTTTCAGCATTATGCCAAGTCGGCTGAAGGAGCCGAAGCCTACGGGGCCGATCAAATGGAACATCTGTCAGACCGCGACCACGTACGTGAGCGGTTTGGTATGTATATCGGCGATAACTCAATGCGCGGCTTGCATCATCTGGTTTATGAAGTTGTCGATAACTCCATTGATGAAGCAATGGCCGGTTACGCCTCTCAAATCAATGTTACCATCAACGCGGACGGTTCTATTACGGTTGAAGATGACGGACGAGGAATTCCGGTAGAAATCCATCCCGATCTAAAAGTTTCTACCCTGGAAGGTGTTATGACGGTTCTAAAGTTCGGCGGCAAATTCGGTAAGGGAGCCTACGTAACCTCCGGCGGATTGCACGGGGTCGGCGTTACCGTTGTAAACTTCCTGTCTGAATGGTGCACCGTAAAAGTTTGCCGCGGCGGATACATGTATCAGCAGGAATACACCCGAGGTATTCCAGACGGCGAAGTTCGTAAAACGGGAAAGTCCGAAAAAGTCGGTACAACAACTACCTTTAAGCCTGATGGGCAAATATTCCCCGTAACAAAATTCAACTATCAAACCCTCTACAAACGATTGCAGGAACTGGCGTTCTTAAATCAGGGTATAAAAATCGTTTTCAAAGACGCCCGCTCCGGCGAAGGCGATGTCTTCCAATATCCAACCGGCTTAACGGCTTTTGTAGAGCATCTTAACAAAACCGCAGACCCCGTTCACCCGGATATTATCCGATTCACCGGAGAGCAACCCGACGAAGAAGGCGGCGTTGTCGGCTACGACATTGCCCTTCAATACACAGGAGAATACACCGAAAACGTACATTCTTTTGTAAATAATATTACAACCACCGAAGGCGGCACGCACTTATCGGGTTTTCGTTCTGCCTTAACCAGAACGTTAAACAAATACGGGGTTTCCGAAAACATATTCAAAAAAACCGTTCCTGTGGGAGACGATTTCAAAGAAGGACTTACCGCCGTTATTTCAGTCAAAGTTCCGCATCCGCAATTTGAAGGACAAACGAAAACCAAGCTGGGTAATACCGTTGTAGAAGGTATTATCAACAGCGCTTTTGGAGCGGCTTTATCCAAGTATCTGGAAGAGAATCCCAATACCGCAAAAACGATTTTGCAAAAGGGGATTATTGCCGCCGAAGCTCGGGAAAGTGCCCGAAAAGCCCGTCAGCTGGTTCGAGAACGAAAAGGCGTTTTAGCAGGACTTGGCATGCCCGGCAAACTGCGAGATTGCTCCGGCAAAGACGTTAATCGTTCTGAACTGTATCTGGTCGAAGGGGATTCGGCCGGCGGCTCTGCTGAAGGCGGACGAATCCGTGAATTTCAGGCGATTTTGCCCTTGCGCGGTAAAATCCTTAACGCCTATAAAACACGCGATGAACGAGTTCTGGTAAATGAAGAAGTCCGTTCGATGATCGCGGCTATCGGCGTTGGAATTGGAGATGAAGTCGATATCGCCAAACGCCGTTACGGTAAAATCGTTATTATGACCGATGCCGACGTCGATGGTTCACATATTTGCACGCTTTTACTCACGTTCTTCTATAGACAAATGTACAAGCTGCTGGAAGAAGGCATGGTTTACATCGCTCAGCCGCCTTTGTATCGTGTTAAGCGTAAAAACTCAACTTCGTACATTCAAACGGACGAACAGATGAAGGAAAAACTGCTAACTTTCGGCTTAAAAGACGCCTCTTTTGATCCCGGCGACGGTCGTTTGATCGAAGGCGAACAGATGAGTAAACTCTGCCGTATTTTAGCGTCTTTGGAAGATTCGCTTTACGCGTTGGAAAAGCGCGGTTTGAACTTCAAAATCCATGCCAGCCGCTTGGACCCGAAAACCGGTAAACTGCCGATTTTCCACGTCTTTCAAGGGCGGGATGAGCATTGGCTTTCTACGCAGGCTGATTTACAAGCCTTTATCGACGAAAAGGAACAGCAATCCGGTCAGGAGCTTTCTATTTCCAGCGATGACAATACCGACAATCAGTCTGAATCCGAAACAACAGCAGAAAAAGACGCCGCAGCTGAAATGCGGGACGAACGCCTGCACATAATAGAACTAACGGAAGTTCGTTCTATCAACAACCATTTAGCGGAATTGCGCGAGCTGGGCTTTGAAATCGATTCCCTATTCCCTGTAGAACGTACCGGTCTGGAAGGATCGCGTTATCAGCTTCGTCGGGACGAAAACGCAACGGGGCTAGACGATTTACGCGGCTTGCTGCCGGCAATTCGTAAAGCGGGCGAAAAGGGTATGGTTATCACCCGATTTAAAGGATTGGGCGAAATGAACGCGGAAGAATTGCGGGAAACGACCTTAGACCCGGCTCAGCGGACGTTACTCCAGGTTACCTTGGAAGACGCGGGAGCGGCTGACGAGTTATTCCGTATTCTTATGGGCGACAAAGTCGAACCGCGACGCGAATTTATCGAAAAGAACGCCTTGGAAGTTCAAAATTTAGACGTGTAAAAACGTTTCATATTACAAATACAAATACAAAAAGAATCGTTTGCGTTGTATTGAATTATACAACGCAAACCAATTTTTCGGCAACCGGCGGTAGCCGAACAACCGCGCCCTCAACCGCATATAACGGTTGAGGGATTGAATCGGCGGTATTCTCGGATTGTTATTTCACCGGAATTTTTACCAAAGTTACAGCCATCGGAGCAACTTCTACAGTCTGATTTGTCAGCTGAATATCGCTTTGAGCAATCGTAATTTTATCCGGCTGATCGGGATCGTTATAGCCGTCTGGATTATTATTGTTTTCTGCGATTACAAACTTCTTTCCGCTGTTTTGAAGTTCGATTCCGTTGAGCTTTAACTCGGCTTTAACAGCAATCGGAGCGGCATTGACAAACGCAACGGTCAGGAATTTTCCGTCCGCAGTCAAAGCGGCAGAAACGTCCAAGGCGCCTGGCTTGTATTTCGCGTCAGATTGAATTTGGGCAGAAATCGGAGTATTACCAAATTCCGCTCGGTATAACTTCAAAACCAATCCGGTGGATTCCAGCTTGGCATGCGTTTTACTGGTTTTTATGCAACCGATAACATTTACCGTTTGAGCGTAATTCGCCATAAAGAATAGGTCTGAATTTCTGTAGAAGGCATGAAGTCCCGCAGCAATTCCCAAACCGTCTTTTTGGAAATATCGAGTTCCCAACTCGCCAAAGGGCGTCGGACCGTACCAATAATTCCATTCGTCCATAACAATCTGCAAATTCTTTTTAGCGTACAGATTCGCCCATTTTTTGCGATATTCGCGATGAGCACCCGCCACCCGATCAATACTGTTGGCAACCAGTCGAACATGATCGACCACGTTTCCGCGTTTTTGATCGTAAATATGTTCACTTAACGCATCGTTTTTATCAAACGTACCGGGAATAAAGACGTCATTCCAGCCGCCAACCGCGCCTACTCCGATACAGAACAGATTTTTGTCAAACGCCTTGAAGGCATCGTAAAATGCTATATGCTTTTTCACGTAATCTTTGACCGGCATGTGCCCGATTTGCCACCCGCCAAACATCTCGTTTCCAATTCCCCAGAATTTAACTTTGTACGGTTCGGGATTTCCGTTTGACGTTCGCCATTTTCCCATGGGAGAATCGGCAGAACCGTTCGCATATTCCAGTTCCTTCAGGGCGTTGTCCACCTGCCCCGCTCCGGTATTAACGGCGATATACGGCTCCGTACCTAAATAGCGGCAAAAAACCATAAATTCGTCCATTCCAAAATCGTTATGTTCGATTCCCTGCCAAGCCGGATTTCGACGAGGCGGACGTTTATCCCGATTTCCAATTCCATCTTTCCAATCGTAGCCCGATACAAAATTACCGCCCGGCCATCGATAAACAGGAGCATTTAATTCCTTCAGCAACGCCAGCGTATCAGCACGCATACCGTTAATATTATCAGCCGGCATCAAAGAAACGCAGCCAACGGAAAAAGTCCCCTTGCCGAAGGCTTCTACTTCCAATTCGGTATTATCGCAATCTACGGGAGATTCGACTTCAAACTCAACCTTACTGTACTTATCAGCAGTTACGGGAAAAGAGAACGTTTTAGCCTCTTTGCGATCTTTGGACCAATGAAAATGGACTTCAATTTTATCGATTTCTGTACCCGGCTTAACCCAAGCGTATCCGATATACTTTCGTCCTTTTTCAAAAGCGAGTTTATTTTGGGCAACCCCTTTCCAAACCGGCGATTCGCTGGCAGAACATTCAGGCGTCCATTGTCCGACAAAGGCGTCTTTGTCATTCATCTTAACCGTACAATCGCAAACCGCATACCAGGGCGATATTTTGGAGCCAACCGCATCGTAAAACTTGCGGTCTTCGAGCATTTCAGACCAAATTCCGCCGTAAATACAACGTCCTAAATGCTCTATAAACTGACTGTAAATATAAGGAGAAATTTCCGTCCCTTTTTTCTGCGCATCCAGTACAATGGTCGGATTCCAATTTTCCGGAATCGGGCAGGTTATCGGAAAAACCTTAACCAGTTCCAGTTTAACGTCTTTATAGTACGCCGTTCCGACAGCAGTACCGTATCCGCCGAATAAACAATTGACCAGCACTTCATCTTGTCCATCGGTAGTAAATTCCGTGGAAACCTCCGTCCAATCGCTGGAACCGGAAATCGCCTTGGTTACCGCATTGATTTGATGAACGTTCAGCAACGCTCCCATACCCGATTTTTTAACTACGTTTTCCGTTTTGATTTTTCCCGACAGTTTATAAACCGCGCTGGGATTAACGGGAACGATAACCGACCAGGCAGAATCGGCAGGAGTTGACGATACAATTTTTACTACGCCGTCGGTAAGACCGACCGACGTTGCCGGTTCTGCCCAATGATTTGGACGACCGGTATTCAAATTCAGCAAACTCGTTTCTGGTTCAGCTGCTATAAGCAGACCTGAAAATAACGAAACAATCAAAAATAACCCAGTTCTCAATTTCATTGATATATCTCCTTGAGGATTAAGGGGGGGGAAGGATTACGCTTTATACTGATTCCACTTGATTTTTTCCGGTTTGCACAACAAACCGCAGTCGTCTCATTTCGCCCTGATCGGCAAAACAAAGCTTTAGCTCAACTTATTGGTCTAAACCAAAACGACTCGAATGGAAAAATCACGTAGTCATAGTAAAACGTCAATTATACGGAACTGAAAAATAGTTGTCAATTCACTTTTGCGTAAAAGTTCTTGTCTTTTTGCGAATTTTTTTGATATTATTTTACAACTAATATATCTTCCCATTCGGTTGTATAACGGGGGGAAACGTTTTTCTGGCTGGATTTCCAGCTATTGTCCAGCAATTGCGCCCCTAAAGTAACGGTTGATCGTCCGAATTTATCGTTTAATCTGTCCATAGCGGTCATCAAATTATCGCGGCGGGATTTTTCTTCGGGGCTTTCAAACAGCGACATTTGCGATTTTATCGTATCGGAGGTAATATCGATAAGCATCACTCCGGCTTTTTGATAAGCGAAATTATCCCTGAATATTTCTTCAGTGCCTTTAACTGCTGCCTGTACTATTGTTATCGTATCATCAGTCGGGGAATCAAACGGAATAATCTTCGCGGCGTTATACTGCGGAACGGGCTGAAACGGACTGGTTTGAATAAAAATCTCAATGGCGCGGGCAACGCTTTTCTCTACTCGCAATTTTTCCGCTGCTCGAGCCGCAAAAGTCGATATTGCCGCGGTAAGAGAATCTTTATTTCGACGGGCTTTTCCAAAAGAGCGGGACACCTGTATACTTTTTGACTGCGGCGGCGATTGCTGCGTTCCCAGACACGGCTCTCCATTCAGTTCCCGAACCAGAGCCTCTTGAACGACCGAAAACTGCTTTCGGATTAAAGCGGGATTCTGTTGACTCAACTCCAAGGCGGAACGTATGCCCATCCGTTCCATTTGTAAGAGCAATTTTTTACCGATGCCCCAAATATCGGCCAACGGAAATTCTCTCAACGCCTCTTTTTGCTCCCCTGAATCTATCAGCAAGCAGGATTTAATATGCCGCTTCTTGGCTATTCGATTCGCTACTTTAGCCAGCGTTCGCGTTGGAGCGATTCCCACCGAAATAGGAATTCCCGTCCAGCGATAAACGCGATCAACAATCGATTCCGCAAATTCCGTCGATAGATTCTTCAGACCCGTTAGATTCAAAAAGGCTTCGTCGATAGAATATATTTCTATTTCCGGTACGATTGAGCCAAGCGTGCTAAAAACCCGCTGACTCATATCCCCGTAAAGCGTATAATTAGACGAAAAAACCGCCACGTTTTTAGCAATACACAAATTCCGGATTTGGAAAAACGGAACTCCCATGGCAATATTCAAGTCTTTTGCCTGCTGATTTCGGGCGACAACGCAGCCGTCATTGTTCGATAGAACAATAATCGCGCGCCCACGCAAATGCGGGGCAAATGCCGCCTCGCAAGAGGCATAGAAACTATTGCAATCCGCTAGTCCAAACATTTTCAATACTACAATAAAGCGGTTTATACGATACGGCAGATATTTCCACGTATCAAAAAGCGGTTCAGGGAAAATCTTCAAGGGATTCTAACCGGGAAAATCTGTCCCAAAAAAATTGCTCTAACCGGGAAAATCTATCCGGGGAAAATATCTTTTTCAGGGAAAATCTATAGTATAATTTACTCAGTTCGCTTGAAAATGCAATGGGACTACTCGATTTTTCTTATTTGCAATTTTCTATTCCTCCGATTGTTTGCTGATATTTCCGACTATTCGGACAATTTCCGTTGTTACAATTACAGCAACAACAGCATTTTTTCTGGCATGGCGACGAAAGAAGCGCGGCAGAAGAAGCGGAAGAATCCGCCCCGGATTCCGCCATTTTGTTTTCGACCTCTGTTGCCAAGCAGAGAGAACTGCAGGAGCATGCAGAATCGTTTGAAATCACCCGAAACAGATGCCGTCCAACAAATATCGCTGAAATTACAACGACCAATCCAACAATTACCAATTCCATTTGATTGCCTTTCTTAAAAAATAAAGAATTCATTAAAATATTTTGTGCTCGTATCAAAATTCCCCGACAGCCATACCGAATAAGAGGGTAAAAATCTCAAACGGTATAGTCTGATCGGGAAATGTTGCGCTTGCAAAACGCAATTGACAAGTGCCGACCACATCGCGGAAAATCAAGCACTATACTGGTTCCACTTGACTTTTTCCGGTTTGCATAACAAACCTCAGTCGTTTCA